>CAUJGH010000454.1 GCA_963169575.1 Myxococcota bacterium
ACGTGCTGCGGCCCGAGTACGGCGAGACAGGCATCCGCCATGCGATGGCGTTCACGATCGGCGTCTGCACGATCATCGCGAGCCTCTTCTATCTGGCGACGAGCCGCAGCCTCCGCCAGGGCATCGCGGACGCAGAGGCGCCCTGAGAGCCGGTGCGATCGCGCTCCCCCGGCGAACCGGCCCTCGGCTCCCGGCCGAGGGCCCCGGCTGCGCTCGTCGATGGCGAGCCCGAATTGGTTAGACTCGGCAGGCTTCTCCGAAGAGGCCTCGCCCGAACGAGCGGCGAGATCTCCGAGACCGATCCCTTCCGTCGACCCCGATTCCGAGGACCGCGAGCAGACGATGGCAGCGCCCGATTCCTTCCTCGCAGCGATCGACCGGCTCCACGAAGAAGCGGTGCAGACGACCGGCCTCTCCGACTTCGGCGACCCGCGCTATCTCGAGGCGCTGCGCGTCCTGCTGCGCGGCTACGACGAAGAGTCCCGGCTCGGGCCCGAAGGACGCGAAGCGACCTGGCAGGGCCTGCGCGATCAGCTCGCGAGCCGTCTGCACTCGAACGCCCGCTTCATCCTGCATGCCGATGCGCTTCGCCATCCGATCGAGCGGCCGATCGTCATCACGGGCATGTCGCGCACCGGGACGACCGCGCTCCACAAGCTGATGGCGGCCGATCCCGACTTCCAATCGCTCGAGTACTGGCTCGGCTGCGATCCGGACGTCCGCCCGCCGCGCGAGAGCTGGCCGACCCATCCGGGCTATCTCGCGGCCTGCGATGCGCTGCGCCGCATCTACGCCCATGCGCCCGAAATCGAGAAGATCCATTCGATGCAGCCGGGCGAGGCCGACGAATGCCGCCTGCTCTTCCTGCAGGATTTCCTCGGCTTCACCTATTCGATGAACGCGACGCTGCCCGCCTACGAGGACTGGCTGCTCCGGCAGGACATGCGCGCGCCCTATCTGCGCTACCGCGACAACCTGAAGCTGATCGGAGCCGCGACGCCCGAGAAACGCTGGGTGCTCAAGAACTCGAGCCATCTCTGGGCCCTCGAGGATCTCTTTACAGCCTTGCCCGGGGCGTGCGTCGTCCATACCCATCGCCATCCCGGCGAGCTGATCCCCTCGATCTCGAGCCTGGTCCACCGCATGCGCAGCATCTACGAGCCCGGCGCGCCGAAGCACGTCGTCGGCCGCCAGATGATGGATCTCTGGGCGCGCGTGCTCGAGATGAACATGGCCTCCCGCGCGGCCACGGACGCGCGCGTCTTCGACCTCCATTTCGAGACGTTCAATGCGGATCCGATCGGCTCGTTGCGGGCGATCTATGCCTTCTTCGATCTGCCCTGGACCGAGCGCGCGGAGCGCGACGTGCGTGCCTGGGCGGACGAGAATCGCCGCGGCAAGCACGGCGAGCATCGCTACAGCGCCGAGGAATACGGCCTCACCGACGCCGAGATCGAGTCGCGCTTCGCCGGCTACGTCGAGTGGCAGGCGAAGATCCGCGACGCCTTCTGAGCCTTGACCGGCCGCGCGCCTCGCGCGCGGCCCCTTTCCCCCGACGAGGAGACGCCATGACGAGCCCCGACCGATCCCCGAGCCCTTCCCACGACGCGACCGAACGCGTGCTCTCGGGCCAGGTCTGGTCCGATTTCTGCGATGCCCTCAAGCAGGCCGGCGAGATCGTCCTGCGCGAGAAGTCGCCGAAGGACCTGCTCGATCGCGCCGAAGGCTGGCGCTACCTCTCGCGCCTGACGCGCGCGGCGCTCGAGCAATCCGTCGAGTCCGGCGACCCCGCTGCGCCGCAGCTCTATCGCCTCTCGCACGAGACCGTGAAGATCGGCGCCGACAATCCCGACGCCTACTACCAGAACGCGATCATCGACGGCCGCTACGACTACGTCCTCGAAGGAACCCGGGGCAGCGTCGCCTACATCGGCATCGGGACCTACAGCGGCGTCTACGGTCTCGATTCGAAGATCGAGCAGACGGGCTTCCTCGATCTCCATGGCGTCCCGGGCGACGAGAACGGCCGGATCACGATTCACATCTCGAAACAGGACAAGTCGAAGCAGGGCCTCTGGCTGCCGATGCGCGACGACACGCGCCTGCTCATCGTCCGCCAGTTCCGCATGGACTGGGAGAAGGACGAGGTCGCCCGCCTCCAGATCCGCTGCACGAACGCGCCCGGCCGCGCGCTCGCGCCGAACGTGCCCGATCAGCTCTCCGCGGAGCAGATCGCGAAGGGTCTCGATGACGCGGCGAAGTTCGTCTACGCGACCGCCGAAATCTTCGTCGGCTGGTGCGACGACTTCGAGAAGAATCCGAACGACGTCCAGCAGAAGTTCACCGGCCTCGGCGATCCGAACAACCAGTTCTGGCACGGCTACTGGACGCTCGAGCCGGGCCAGGCGCTCCTCATCGAAGCGATGCCGCCCGTCTGCGACGTCTGGAACTTCCAGCTCAACAACTACTGGGAAGAATCCCTCGACTACCGCTACTTCCCCTGCCACATCAACAAACACACGGCGAAATACGAGAAGGACGGCTCGCTTCGGATCGTGATCTCCGCCGAGGATCCCGGCATCGGCAATTGGATGAACACCGCCGGCCATCGCCACGGCACGCTCGGCCTGCGCTGGACCCGCGCGATCGATCCGCAGAAGCCGAAGCTGCGGGTCGTGCCGCTCGCGGAGCTGAAAGCGGAAGCGGCGCGGGCTTAGCAGGCCGCGGGCGTTCGGAGGCGCGCGCCGTGCCAGGTGCTCCGGCCCTGCTGCGCAGGGTTCGTGGCTCGGACGCACGTGTCGAGGATCGCTGGCGCGTCCGTCGCCGTGCTGCGCGTGCGTCCATTACATCTCACCCCGCACAGCAGGGCCGGCGCACTCGTTGCGGATGCGCTTCCCGACCGCCGCGTCTCGCACGAGTCCGGGTTCGTACGCCGGGATCGTTTCGCGAACGGAGACTTTGGGATCGCCACGAAGACGAGCGTCGGGCTCGCTCGGTGAGGCTTGCCTTGGGAACGACGTCCGTTCGTCAATCCTCTTCCGGGAGCGCGAACGCGATGTACTTCGAGCCTGCGGGTTGGCCGAGCTTGCCCCCGCCGGCCGCAACGACGACGTACTGGCGGCCCGCGACGGCATAGGTCGACGGCGTCGCGAAGCCGGCCGCCGGCAGCTCGGCCTCCCAGAGAAGCTCGCCCGTACGCTTGTCGAACGCGCGGATCTTCGCGTCGGGCGTCGCGGCGATGAAGAGCAGGCCGCCGTCGGTGACGACGGGGCCGCCGTAGTTCTCGCTGCCCTTGCCGCGGCCCGCGCCTTCGAGCTGCGGATACTCGCCGAAGGGGATCTGCCAGCGGATCGCGCCGGCAGAGAGGTCGATCGCCGTGAGCGTGCCCCAGGGCGGCGTATTGATCGGGATGCCCTGCTCGTCGCGCAGGTAGACATAGCCGGCGGTCACGTATTTCGACTGGGCGCCCGGGCGCGCGTCGA
>CAUJGH010000455.1 GCA_963169575.1 Myxococcota bacterium
GGGCAGCAGCTCCGCACGGCCCTTTCCGCGCAGTCCGCGATAGGGCGGCACGTCGCCCGCGACCTCGAAGCCGCAGCGCGGATCGGCGCGCAGGCGCGCGACGACCCAGGCATCCGGCCGCGTCGCACACCAGAGCGCGCCGTCGCGCCAGAGGTACCAGAGGGAGAGGACGTGGGGACTGCCCTCCCGGTCGAGGCAGGCGAGGCGCAGCGGGACGATCGTATCCGCGAGAAAGCGGTCCGGCGCCGGCTGGGCGAGGGCGGGCGAGGGCGGCATGGGCTTCCTTCCGTTCGTCTTCGAGGCGATCTGGCGGGGCGCGGCGATCGCGCTGGGCGGGAGTCTAGCCCCGATCCACAGTGAGGGATCAGGGCCCTGACATCCGGTGGTTCCCCGGTGACGGAACGTCGGCATCGCAGGCCGGGCGCGAGCGTCCAGAATAACAACCTCGCGAGGTCGGTGCGTTGCTAGCCTCCCGCGATGGCCCCTTCGATCGCAGACGCTCGGCAGGCGCCGACGCCCGCCGAGCGCGCGCCGGCGAGGATGCGCCGCTCTGGCTGGGTGGCGCTGGGCTTTTGCTGCGTCTGGGCGGCGACGAGCTTCTATCACGTCGAGAAACCGCTGCCGCCCGGGACGAGCATCGAAACGCTCCCGGTCGCGCTGCGGGATCAGGACGTGCGATTCCTGGCCGACCTCACGGCCGGTGACGGGCGCGGCGGCCAGCTGATCCGTCAGGAGATCTTCGACGCGGTGTTCGCGACGATCGACCGGGCGCGCGACTTCATCGTGCTGGATTTCTTCCTCGTGAACGACGATCGAGGCGCGATTGCAGCCGGGGTTTCGCCTCATCGCGCGCTCTCGGGCGAGCTCGTCGATCGCTTGATTGCGCGCAAAGAGGTGATCCCCGAGCTGCACGTGCTGTTCGTGACGGATCCGATCAACGACGTATACGGCGGCGCGCCGGCGAACGGCCTCGTGCGACTGCGTGCGGCGGGGATCGACGTCGTCGTCACCCGCCTCGCGGCGCTGCGCGATCCGAACCCGCTGTACTCCGGGCTCCATCGACTGCTCGTGGGCTGGTGGCCCGAGGACGGTCGGGGCCGCGGCTGGCTGCCAAATCCCCTCGACGACGGGCCGGAGCGCGTGACGCTGCGGTCCTGGCTCGAACTGCTCAACTTCAAGGCCAACCACCGCAAGCTGATCGCGGCGGACGATGGCGCGGGCGGCCTCGTCGCGATCGTGACCTCCGCCAATCCCCACGACGCGAGCAGTGCGCACTCCAACGTGGGCCTGCTCGTGCGCGGGCCGCTCGTCGCGGACATCGTCGAGAGCGAGCTCGCGATCGCAGCGTTCTCGGGCTGGAGCACGCGCTGGCGCTTCGCGCCGGCGATGCGTCCCGCTCCGCCCGGCGGATCGATCCAGGCGCGGTATCTGACCGAATCGGCCATCGCCGATGCGACGCTCGAGGCGATCGCCGGAGCGAAGGCGGGCGACTCGATCGATCTCGCCATGTTCTACCTCTCCGACCGTCGCCACATCGAGGCGCTCGTGGCTGCGGCGAACCGGGGGGTCGCCGTCCGGATCGTGCTCGATCCGAACAAGGATGCCTTCGGGCATACGAAGGACGGTATCCCGAACCGGCCCGTCGCTGCCGAGCTACGCCGCCTCGGCGGCGACCGCTTGCAGGTGCGCTGGTACGAGACCCGCGGCGAGCAGTTCCACGTCAAGCTGATCGCGGTGCGCCGAGGGGATGCGTTGTGGCTGTGCCTGGGATCGGCGAACCTGACCCGCCGCAATCTCGATGACTACAATCTCGAGGCGAACCTCGCGCTGACGTCTCCCGTCGATGGGCCGCTTTCGAGGGACGTACGCCGCTGGTTCGACGCCCTCTGGAATGACGATTCGGGCAACCGGTTGCAGTCCACCACCGGGTTCTCGGCGTACGAGGACTCGTCGTGGCTGCGCTATTGGCGTTACCGGATCATGGAGGCGACGGGTCTGTCGACCTTCTGAGGTACGCGCGATCGTGGGGGCAGAAGCATGGTGCGGATGATCCGGGCGGCGAAACATTGGCGACTCGTTCTGGTCTGCGCCCTCGCGCTCGCGAGCGCGACCGCGCGCGCCCATCCTGGCGAGGAGGATGCGATCCGGCTCGTGCTGCTCGAATGGGCGAACGGCATCGCGAACGACGACGCCGTCGGAATCGGTCGGCTCCTGACTCCGGATTTCGAACACGAGAGCCGGTTCAGCGGACCCGCGGACCACGATCGCTATCTCGCGCTCGTCGCCGCCGGCGAAGCGCCGATGCAGGCGATCGACCTCCGGCACGCACGCTATGCGATGGACGGAGATCGGGCGAAGGTCGGTGAGATCCTCGGTGTCGTCATGCAGACGACGGCCGTCGCCGCCGAGATCTCGCTCGTTCGTTCGCGGGGGGCATGGCGGATCGAGCGGATCGCAGAGCAGGCGGAGCTCCCCGAAGCGGCCCGGCGCGAGGAGCCCGAGCATTCGGTCCTCGAACGCGTCGAGCTTCGTGTCGTCGACGCGGGAGGCGGCATGCCGATCGCGACCCGGATCCACGTCGAGGACGAGCGAGGTCGATACTGGGCGCCGGAGGGACATTCGCGCGAGATCGCGACGGGCTGGCGCGAGTCGGTGGGGAAGGACGTCCGGGTCGCCGGACGCACCTGGGCCTACATCCCCGGCGAGACCGGGCTTCGGCTGCCAGCCGGACGCTATTCGATCGAGCTGATGCGCGGCTTCGAGTACGCACCCGTCGAGCAGAGCTTCAAGATGCGCGCGGGCGA
The DNA here is from genome assembly GCA_963169575.1 of Myxococcota bacterium. GTDB lineage: Bacteria > Myxococcota_A > UBA9160 > UBA9160 > UBA4427 > UBA4427. Next base: position 2,805 of record CAUJGH010000455.1, read on the forward strand.
GCCGAACGT
>CAUJGH010000456.1 GCA_963169575.1 Myxococcota bacterium
GCCGGACGCCGTCTGCGACTATCGCTCGTCGGGCGGCATCGAGGGCTCGGCCCGCGACGTCATGGACTGGCTCGACCGCGCCCTCGCGCCCTGGCCGACGAATCTGCATTTCGTGACCAACGTCTCGATCGATTTCGACGCCCGGCGAGAGCGCGCAGAGACGACTTGTTATTTCCTCGGGCCGATGGCCCGGGGCGAGATGGGCAAGGATCAGGTCGTGATCACGAACTCCGGTCTCTACGTCGATCGTCTGCGCCGGACGGAAGCCGGCTGGCGGATCGCCGAGCGCGAGATGCGGATGACCTTGATGCAGGGCTCCCTGCCAGAGGGCTACCGGATCCCGGTTTGAGACCGGTCCGGTCGCGGCCGGGCGCGAGCGGCGGGAAACGCGCACTCCGAGACGAACGAGACCGCGAACGGCAACGCGAAGAAGGAGAAGCTGGATGGCCCGATCGAACCCGGGGACGAACGGCGGGAACGCCGAGCTGCGACGACTCGCAGAGGCCGCCGATCGCATGGAGATCACGGAGCTGCTCCATCGATATGCGTACGCCGTCGACAACGGCGAGTTCGACCTCTTCGGCGAGGTCTTCACCGAGGATGCGACGGTCGACTTCGGCAGCGTCGATCAATACGTCGAGGGCGCGTCCGTCGTGACGGGCCTTCCGGCGATTCGGGCCTGGTTCGCGAAGGCCCTCGAGCCCTTTCCCGGTGTACTCCATTTCATGACGAACCATCGCATCGTGCTCGACGGCGACGAGGCCCGGACCGAGACGCTCATGCAGGTCCTCCACATGAGCATGGGCGGGGTCTACCGCGGCGATGCCGTCCGCACGCCGGCCGGCTGGCGCTTCGCCCGCTTCCGTCTCGAGGAGCGCAGCTTCGACGAGGCGGCAGGACGCCTGATCGCACACATGACGGCGGTCGAGAGCGGCACGCCCTCCGCGGCCCGGCCGAACCTCGATCCCTCCGCCCGCAAGGCGAAAGGCACTGACGACGGCTCGCCGGGAGGTCCCGCTCCGGCCGCTGGCGCGACCGCTGCGCCGAGCGACCCCTTGAGCCGCACGGCCCGGGCGGAAGCGATTCTCGATCGGGTCTTCACCCCCGCCTGGCGCGAGCATGGCGGCGGTGTGCCCGTGGCGACGCCCGCAGGCCACGACTTCGCCCGGCTCGCGGTCGAGCATTGTTATGCCGACGCGTGGGCCCGTGGCGGCCGCTTCGACGTCGAGACCCGCAGCCTCTTCACGCTCGTCGCCCTCGCGACGCTCGGCTGCACCGACGAGCTGAAGCTCCACATCCGCGGCGCCCTCAACCTCGGCCATTCGCCGGACGACATCGCGGAGCTCTTCGTCCAGATCCTCCCCTACGTCGGGACGCCGCGCATGGTCCAGGCGATGCGCCTCGCGGGCGAGGTCTTCCGCGAGCGGCTGGCCTAGCGATGCGGTTCTCGAAGCTCGGGCTGCCGCGTTTCCGTTTCGAGAAGGGACTCCACGAGATCGGCGCCGGATTGCATGCCTATGTGCAGCCCGACGGCTCCTGGGGCTGGAGCAATGCCGGCCTCGTCGTCGACGGGGACGAGTCGCTCGTCGTCGATACGCTCTTCGATCTGCGCCTCACGCAGGCGATGCTCGACGCGATGCGGCGCGCCGAGCCGCGAGCGACGGGGCGTTTCGGGCAGCTCGTCAACACCCACGCGAACGGCGACCACTGCTTCGGCAACGCCCTCGTGGAAGGCGCCGAGATCATCGCGTCGAGCGCGGCCGCGGAAGAGATGAAGCATCTGCCGGCCGCCGTCCTCGCAGGCCTCGCGAGCGGACTCGGGAGCGAGGACTCGGATCTCGGCCGCTTCGTGAAGCGCGCCTTCGGGCCATTCGCCTTCGACGAGGTCGGCGAGACGAAGCTCCCGACCCGGACGTTCGAGCAGCGTCTCTCGCTCCGGGTCGGCGACCGGGCAGTCGAGCTCTACGAGGTCGGGCCGGCGCACACGCGCGGCGACGTGATCGTCCATGTCCCGGATGCCGCCTGCGTCTTCACGGGCGACATCCTCTTCGTCGAAGGCACGCCCATCGTCTGGGAGGGGCCGGTCGCGAACTGGATCGCCGCCTGTGACCGGATCCTCGCCCTCGCGCCCGAACTCATCGTTCCGGGACATGGCCCGATCACCGATCGCCGTGGCGTCGAAGCGATGCGCGCCTACTTCGACTGGCTCTCGCGCGAGGCGAGGGCGCGCTTCGACGCCGGCATGGACGCGCTCTCGGCAGCCCGCGACATCCCGCTCGGCGAGTTCGCGGGCTGGAGCGATCCGGAGCGGATCGTCGTCAACGTCGACACCCTCTATCGCGAGTTCGGCGCGCCGGCGACGACGCCCGACACGCTGCGGCTGCTCGAGGCGATGAGCGGCTATTCGCCTCCCTGAAGAGGCGCCGCACGGGGAACGGGCTCCGGCACGGACGCACGGACGCGGACGGCCCAGGGGTCCCCTGCCTCCCGCGCCGAGCCGCTCGCTCGCCCGGCCGGTTCGCCGCCTTGGATTTTCGTGCTGCCCGCGATATCGCGATTCCGCCAGGACCGTCCTCCCTCCTGAACGTCCGGCTCGATCGATGCGCCCTCTGCGCCCGGCCCGAAGCGGTCCAGGCTTCCGGGCATCGATCCGCCGCCGCCCGGAGGATCCCAGGATGCAGCCGAATGCCCGACCCGCCGATCGCCCGGCCTCGAACGAACGATTCGCGCTCTGGAACCGCTCGCTCGAGAACGTCCGCATCCTGATCTCCGACTCGCCGTCGGGCCCCTGGCAGGAGATCGGCTAGTACACCCTCGGCAACCGGCTCTTCTACACCCTCTCCCATCCCCACGAGATCATCGACCTCGGCGGCGAGTTCGAGGCGGACTGCCTGCGCATCCAGGTCGACTCGGCCTACGAGCAGAGCGCCTCGGACACCTTCGCCCACGGCATCGTCGGGGAGGTCGCGGTCAGCGCGGCATTGACGCCGCTGCCGGAGCCGGGAGCCGGTCTGCTCGCGGCGACCGGCGTGCTCGGCTTGGCGGCCTTGCAGCGCTCGGCTAGGTCCCGCAGTAGGTCCGATGGGGCGGCGCATCGGGAGGGGCGGGCTCGCTGAACGCCTCGAGTCCGGGCCGCTCCTCGAACGGACGTGCCAGCACGCCGAGCAGGGAGCGGAACGGCGCGAGGTCGCCGCGGGTCGCCGCCTCGAGCGCTTCCTCGACCCGGTGGTTGCGCGGGATGTAGATCGGGTTCACGCGATCCATGGCGGAAGCCGTCGCTGTGCGCTCCTCCCGACCCGGTGGGAGGAGCGCGCGCCAGTCTTCGGCCCAGGCGTCGAAGGCCTTCGGTTCCGCGAAGAGGGCGCGAGCCGGCGCTTCGTCGCCGCGGACGGCGCCCGAGAGGCGACGGAAGAAGAGCGTGTGGTCGACCCGCTGTTCGCTCATGAAAGGCGACAGGCCTTCACGCAGCGCTTTCGCCGGGGCGGAGTCGACGACATCGGGAGACAGTCCGAGCTTGGCCGCCAACGCCGCCTGCCAGTTTGTCTGGAAGCGTTCCGCGTAGGCCTCGAGGATCGGAGTCGCCCGTGCGACGGCGCGCGCCTCGTCTTCGTCGATGAGGGGCAGCAGCGCCTCCGCGAGGCGGGCGAGGTTCCACTGCAGGATGCCGGGCTGATTGCCGAAGGCATAGCGTCCGCCGTGGTCGATCGAGCTGAATACGGTCCGCGGGTCGTGGCGGTCCATGAAGGCGCAGGGGCCGTAGTCGATCGTCTCGCCGGAGATCGTGGTGTTGTCCGTGTTCATGACGCCGTGGATGAAGCCGACGGCCATCCAGCGCGCGACGAGCTCGGCCTGGCGCGCGACGACGGCGGCGTAGAAGGCGAGGGCGGGGCTCTCCGCGCCCGCCGCTTCCGGAAAATGCCGCTCGATCGCGTAGTCGAGCAGTCTCCGGAGCAGCGCGCGATCGCCGCCCGCGGCCGCGTATTCGAAGGTGCCGACGCGCAGATGGCTCGCGGCGACTCGAACGAGCACCGCGCCGGGCAGCTTCTCCTCGCGAACGATCGATTCGCCCGTCGCGATCACGGCGAGCGCGCGCGTCGTCGGAATTCCGAGCGCGTGCATCGCCTCTCCCATCAGGTATTCGCGCAGCATCGGGCCGAGGGCGGCCTTGCCGTCCCCGCCGCGCGCGAACGGGGTTCGGCCCGAACCCTTGAGATGGACGTCGCGGCGGATCCCGCTTCGGTCGAAGATCTCGCCGAGCAGCAGCGCCCGGCCGTCGCCGAGGCGCGGGGAGTAGCCGCCGAACTGATGACCGGCGTAGGCCATCGCGATCGGCACGGAGCCCTCCGCCCGTGCGTTGCCCGCGAGAAGCTCGAGGCCGCCCGGCGAGGCGAGCCAATCGGTCGGGATGCCGAGCTCCGAGGCGAGGGCCTCGTTCGCGACGACGAGGCTCGGGGCGGGGACGCTCGCCGCGTGCCAGGGCTCGTAGAGCCCGGGAAGGGCCCGTGCATAGCTGTCGTCGAATCGGAAGGGCGAGGGCACGAGTCGCATCGGGCGATCCTACCCGCCGATCCCGGCGGGCGCCCGTCGCCCGCGGAGCGGCGGCGCGGGTCGTCTGATACGGTCCGCGCATGGAAGCCAATCCGTCTCCGCTTTCGCGCTCGAACGACGCCACGCCCGCCTACGCTCCGGCCGCGCCGTCCCGTTCCGAGCAGGCGATGGGCCAGGTTCTGCGTGGGCTCGTCTTCCTCAGCGGGCTCGGGCTCATCGTCGGGTTCTTCCTGCCATGGCTCCGATTCGGCGAGTTCGCGGCGGTGAGCGGATTGTCGTTGCTGGTCAGCTCGGGTCAGGCGGTGGACGCGCTCGCCGGGCCGGCGCGCGGGCTGCTCATTCTGATCCCGGTGAGCGGCGCCGCGTTGATCGCGGCGAGCGTCTTCGGTCCGCGAATGGCGGTGCTCGCTGCGCTCGTCGGAGGGATCGTCGTGCTCGCGTTCGGTTTCTTCACCCTGGCGCGCGTCTTCCTCGAGACGATGGGCGCGGGCATGTGGATCGTGTCGGCGTCGGCACTGCTCGCCGCGGGCGCGGGGGTCGCGAGCTTCGCGCGGAGCCGGTCCGGGGATTGAAGGGCGACGTCAGGGCGCGGTCGAAGAGCGCCAGCGCCGGGCGACTCGAACGCCGGGGAGGGCACGAGATGTCGGAAGCGTCGCCGGTCGACATCCGAGGCGTCTCGCCGGAAGAACACTGGGCGCATTTCGCGCGTGCCTGGGTCGCCCTCCAGACCTACACCTATCTCGGCAAGCGCACGCCCCACATGGATGCGGGCGTCGACCGCGAGACGATGCCCCTGCGCCACGACATGCGGAATGCATGCGGCGGCATCATGGCGGCTCCACTCTGTCTCGCCGCCCCCGAGCCGTACTGGCTCGACGATGCCTGCGTTCCGGCGCCCGTCACCATGAGCTACGACGTCCTCGATCCGGCGCGCGACGTGAAGCGGGTCGAAGTGCTGCGCGAGGTGATTTCGATCGGGCGCCA
>CAUJGH010000457.1 GCA_963169575.1 Myxococcota bacterium
GCGGCCGATGGGCAGAAGCTGATCGGCTGGCGCGACGTGCCGACGAACCCCGACGCGATCGGCCGAATCGCCCGCTCCGGCATGCCCTACATCCGGCAGCTCTTCATCGGCGCGGCCGCCGGTCTCGATCAGCCCGGCTTCGAGCGCAAGCTCTACGTCATCCGCCGCCTGATCGAGAACCGGATCGACCAGCTCGGCTCCGCCTTCCATGCGGCGAGCCTCTCGTCGAAGACCTTCCTCTACAAGGGCATGTTCCTGGCCCACCAGACCGGCGAGTTCTTCCCCGACCTGCTGGACCCCGACATGGAGACGCGGCTCGCCGTCGTCCACCAGCGCTACAGCACGAACACCTTCCCGACCTGGGACCTCGCGCAGCCCTTCCGCTATCTCGCGCACAACGGCGAGATCAATACGATTCGCGGCAACCAGAACTGGATGAATGCGCGCCATGGCACGCTGCGCTCGCCGCTCTTCGGCGACGACCTGAAGAAGCTCTTCCCGGTCATGCGGGAGGGGACGAGCGACTCCGCGCGCTTCGACAACGCCCTCGAATTCCTCCATCTCTCGGGCCGCGATCTCGCCCATTCGATGCTCCTCATGATCCCGGAGGCCTGGGAGAACGACGAGCTGATGGATCCCGATCGGCGCGCGTTCTACGAGTACCACTCGTACATGATGGAGCCCTGGGACGGCCCCGCGTCGATGTGCTTCTCGAACGGCGACGGCGTCGGCGCGGTCCTCGACCGCAACGGGCTCCGGCCGTCGCGCTACATCCTGACCAAGGAAGGCCTGCTCGTGATGGGCTCCGAGGTCGGGACGCTCAAGATCGACCCGGCGGACGTCGTCGTGAAGGGACGCCTCGAGCCCGGCCGCATCTTCTACGCAGACCTCGAAGAAGGCCGCATCATCGACGATGCGGAGCTCAAGGGCCGCTACATCAATCGCCATCCGTATCGGACCTGGGTCGAGACGAACCGCGTGACCCTCGACGATCTGCCGCGGGTCGAGCCGACCCACCGGCCGAATCCCGAGCTGCGGCTTCCGCTGCAACAGTCGTTCGGGTACACGCTCGAAGATCTCCGCTTCCTGATCGCGCCGATGGCGGCGGGCGGCAAGGAGGCGCTCGGATCGATGGGCGACGACTCCGGTCTCGCCTGCCTGTCCGACAAGCCCCGGCTGCTGTTCCAGTACTTCAAGCAGAACTTCGCCCAGGTCACGAATCCGGCGATCGATTCGATCCGCGAGCGCCCCGTGATGACGCTCGACTCGACGCTCGGCGCCGAGAAGAACTTGCTCGAAGAGACGCCCGAGCATGCGCGCCTGCTGCGATTGCATCGCCCGGTGCTCCGCGACGAAGAGCTCGAGGCGATCCGCCAGATCGACCGGCCCGGGTTCAAGGCGCAGACGCTGTCGACGCTGTTCAAGGTGACGGACGGCGGCGCCGGGCTGCGCTCCGCGCTCGCCGAGCTCTGCCGGCAGGCGTCGGCGGCGATCGAGGCCGGAGCCAACATCCTGATCCTCTCGGATCGCGGCGTCACACCCGAGCTCGCGCCGATCCCGTCACTGCTCGCGACCGGAACGGTCCATCACCACCTGATCCGTGAGAACTCCCGCACGCGCTGCGGGCTCATCGTGGAGACGGGCGAGGCCCGCGAGGTCGCCCACTTCGCGCTCCTCGTCGGATACGGCGCCGGCGCCGTGAACCCGTACCTCGCGTACGAGACCGTCCAGGAGCTGGTCGACGAGGGCGCCTTCATTCCGTAGGGCCTTTCGGTCGACAAGGCCACGGCCAACTACCTCAAGGCGATCGATCTCGGGCTGCTCAAGATCTTCGCCAAGATGGGCATCTCGACGCTCCAGAGCTACCGCGGCGCCCAGATCTTCGAGGCCATCGGTCTGCACAAGGAGGTGATCGATCTCGCCTTCGTCGGGACCCATTCGCGGGTGTCGGGCATCGGCCTCGACGTGATCGCGAAAGAGGTCGCGATGCGCCACGAGCGCGGCTTCCCGGACGGGACTTTCGTCTATCCGGAGCTCGATGCCGGCGGCCTCTATCAATGGCGGCTCCGGGGCGAGCAGCACACCTTCAATCCCGAATCGGTCTCGAAGCTCCAGCACGCCGTGCGCAACGAGAGCTTTCAGAGCTTCGAGGAGTTCGCGAAGGCGGCGGACGACGATGCTGTCCGGATGCGGACCCTGCGCGGCCTGCTCGACTTCCAGTTCGATCGCGATCCGGTCCCGCTCGAGGAGGTCGAGCCGGCGCAGAACATCGTGCGCCGCTTCTGCACGGGTGCGATGTCCTACGGCTCGATCTCGGCCGAAGCCCACGAGACGCTCGCCATCGCGATGAATCGCATCGGCGGCCGCAGCAACACGGGCGAGGGCGGCGAGGATCCGAAGCGCTGGGTCAAGGATCCGAACGGGGATTCGCGGCGGAGCGCGATCAAGCAGGTCGCGTCGGGCCGCTTCGGTGTGACGAGCGCCTATCTGGTCAATGCGGACGAGCTGCAGATCAAGATCGCCCAGGGTGCGAAGCCCGGCGAAGGCGGCGAGCTGCCGGGCCACAAGGTCGACCGGATCATCGCGAAGACGCGCTATTCGACGCCCGGTGTCGGCTTGACTTCGCCGCCGCCGCACCACGACATCTACTCGATCGAGGACCTCTCGCAGCTGATCCACGATCTGAAGAACGCCAATCGCTTCGCGAACGTGAGCGTCAAGCTGGTCTCCGAGACCGGCGTCGGCACGATTGCGGCGGGCGTATCCAAGGGCAAGGCCGATCTCGTCCTGATCTCGGGCCACGACGGCGGGACCGGCGCGTCGGCGCTGACCTCGATCAAGAACGCCGGTTGTCCCTGGGAGATCGGCCTCGCCGAGACCCAGCAGACGCTGGTGCAGAACGATCTGCGCGGACGCATCCGGCTCCAGGTCGACGGCGGCTTCAAGACGGGCCGCGACGTCGTCATCGGCGCGCTACTCGGGGCCGACGAGTTCGGCTTCGCGACGGCTCCGCTCGTCGCACTCGGCTGCATCCTGATGCGCGTTTGCCATCTCAATACCTGCCCGGTCGGCATCGCGACCCAGGATCCCGAGCTGCGCAAACGCTTCGCCGGCCAACCGGAACACGTGACCCGCTTCCTCTTCTTCGTCGCCGAGCAGGCTCGGCAGCTGATGGCGAAGCTCGGTTACCGCACGATGGACGAGATGATCGGACAGGTCGATCGGCTCACGACGCGCAAATCCATCAACCACTGGAAGGCCTCGTCGCTCGACTTCTCGGACCTGCTCTACAAGCCGAACCTCCCGCACGCGACGCATCACTGCGCGAAGCAGGATCACGGTCTCCAGAAGGCGCTCGACATGAAGCTGCTCGAGCTCGCCGAGCCCGCGCTCGAGCGTGGCGAAAAGGTGCGCATCGAGCTGCCGATCGAGAACACGAATCGCACGGTCGGCACGATCCTCGGCTCCGAGCTCTCGAAGCGATACGGGCTCGAGGGGCTGCCCGATGCCACGATCGAGATCGAGTTCAAGGGCTCGGCCGGGCAGAGCCTCGGGGCGTGGCTGCCGCGCGGCATCCAGATCCGCGTCGAGGGCGAGGCGAACGACTACACGGGCAAGGGCCTCTCCGGCGGGCGCGTGATCGTCCGGGCGCCGGCCAACATCGCCTACGAGCCGACCGAGAACATCATCGCCGGGAACGTACTCCTGTACGGGGCGACGGGCGGCGAGGCGTTCTTCCATGGCGTCGTCGGCGAGCGGTTCTGCGTCCGCAACTCCGGCGCAGAGGCCGTCGTCGAAGGCGTCGGAGACCACGGCTGCGAGTACATGACGAAGGGCCGGGCGATCATCCTCGGCGCGGTCGGACAGAATTTCGCGGCGGGCATGAGCGGCGGGATCGCCTACGTGCTCGACCTCGAGGGCGAGCTCGCGTCGAAGCTCAA
>CAUJGH010000458.1 GCA_963169575.1 Myxococcota bacterium
TGGGCGCGCTCCAGCTCGCCTTCGAGCAGCTGCGGCGCCGGCTCGAGGCAGAGGGCGCGTTCGATGCCGCGCGCAAGCGGGCGATTCCCGTGCATCCGCGCCGCATCGGGATCGTGACCTCGCCGACGGGCGCCGCGATCCGCGACGTGCTCGAGGTGACCGGGCAGCGCTTTCCGTCGATCCCCATCCTGATCGCGCCGTGTCTCGTGCAGGGCGATTCCGCGCCGCAGCAGATCGCGGCGGCCCTCGCGCGCATCGGCCACGAAGCCGGGATCGACGTCGTCCTGCTCGTCCGCGGCGGCGGCTCGCTCGAAGATCTGCAGGCCTTCAACAGCGAGCACGTCGCGCGGGCGATCCTGGCCTCGCCCGTACCGGTCGTCGCCGGTGTCGGCCATGAAACCGACGTCACCATCGCGGATCTCGTTGCCGACGCCCGCGCCGCGACACCCTCGGCGGCGGCGATGCTCGCGACGCCGGATCGCGAGGCCCTTGCGCGGGTCGTCGAGCGCGATCGGCGCCGGCTGCTCGGGCTGATCGGTGGCCGGGTCGAGCGCGCCCGCGCGCGCCTCGCTCACGGTGTCGAAGCGCTCTCGGCCCGCAGCCCGCGCGCCCGCATCGAGCGCGCGCGGATGCGCGAGGCGCGCGCGCGCACGGCGGCCGAGGTCGCGATCCTGCGCCGGCTCGAGCGCAGCCGCAGCCGCCTGCTCGAATCGGCGGCGCGCCTCGACGCGCTGTCGCCGCTCGGTGTGCTCGCTCGCGGGTTCGCGCTCGTCCGCCGTGCGGACGACGGACGCATCGTGCGCGCGGCGGGGGACGTGCGACCGGACGATCGGATCGACGTCCGACTCGCCGCCGGGCGGCTGCGCGCACGCGTCGAGTCCAGCGAGCCGGGGCCGGACTGAGGCCGCGGCCTGCGCGGGTCTCGCCGCGCAGCGTCTGGCGCTGGTCGAAAAACCCATGGTGTTTCAGCTAGTTCGCGTGTTTTGGCGCGTTGACGCCGCCGGGCGCCGCCGTTAGAGTCGGCGCTTCATGGCCAGATCCAGGCGGAGCGAAGGCAGCGCGGGCGTCGAAGGCGAGGCGCAGGCTGCGCCGGCGGCCGTGTCTTTCGAATCGGCCCTGGAAGCGCTCGAAGGGGTCGTGTCCCGACTCGAATCGGGCGACCTGCCCCTCGAGCAGGCGCTCGAAGCCTTCGAGGAGGGCGTCGCGCTCTCGCGGCGATGTACGGCGACGCTCGCGGCTGCCGAGCGACGGATCGAGATCCTGATGGCCGAGCGCGCCGACGGCGCGTCGGCGCGGGTCGAGCGCTTCGAGACGGGAACGGACGCGGATCCCGACGACGAAGAGTGAGAGCGTGAGAGGCGCCTTGGACGTCGAATCCTACATGGCCGAACGGATCCCGATGATCGACGCGGCGCTCGCCGCGCGCTTCGACGGGGCGGCGGCCCGCGTTCCCGCGAGCCTGCTCGGTGCGATGCGCCATCTGGTCTTCCCGGGCGGCAAGCGGCTGCGGCCGATCTTCGCGCTCGCCGCGGCCGAGGCCGTCGGCGGGCAGGCCGCCGCCGCGCTCCCGCTCGCCGTCGCCGTAGAGCTCGTCCATACCTATTCCCTCGTACACGACGATCTGCCCTGCATGGACGACGACGCCCTGCGCCGCGGCCGGCCGACGGTCCACATCGCCTACGGCGAGGCGACCGCAGTCCTCGCCGGCGACGCGCTCCAGAGCGAGGCCTTCGCCGTGCTCGCCGAGGCGCTGCCCGGCAGCGATCCGGCCCGGCTGATGTTCGCGGTCGGCCGGCTCGCCCGCGCGATCGGTGCGGAGGGGCTCGTCGGCGGGCAGCACGACGATCTCGCCTTCGAGGCGGACGCGGCGGATCGGGCCGCGACCGCAAACGGCGCAGGTGGCCCGGGCGGCATGAGCGGCATGAAGGGCGGAACCGACCAGACCCGCCTAGCATCCATCCACGAGCGCAAGACGGCGGCGCTCTTCCAGGCGGCGATCGTGGGCGGCGCGATGCTCGGCGGCGCGAACGACGACGAGCGGGATCGGCTCGAGGCCTTCGCGCGCGACGTCGGCGTCGCCTTCCAGATCGCGGATGATCTGCTCGACGCGGACAGTGAAGAGGCGGCGAGCATCCTGCGCCTGCAGGGCCAGGGCGATGCGCGCTCGGGTGCGCAGGGTCTGATCGAGCGGGCGCTCGGCCGGATCGACGGATGGGGCGAGCGGGCGGTCCCGCTGGCGGAGCTGGCGCGGCTCGCGGTGCGGTGGAGACGAGGAGCGCGAACGCCCGCGAGAAGCTCCTCTACGGCATCGAGCGACCTTCGGATCTGCGCAAGCTGCCGCGCGAGTCGGTGCCGATCGTCGCCCAGGAGATCCGCGACGAGATCCTGGCGCGCGTCTCCCAGACCGGCGGCCATCTCGCGTCCTCGCTCGGGGCCGTCGAGCTCATCACCGCCATCCACTACGTCTTCGACACGCCGCAGGATCGCTTCATCCTCGACGTCGGCCATCAGGGCTACCCGCACAAGATGCTGACCGGCCGCCGCGAGGACTTCGACTCGATCGGAAAGCGCGGGGGGATGTCGAAGTTCCTGCGCCGGACCGAGTCGGAATACGATCATTTCGGTGCTGGCCATGCCGGGACCTCGATCTCGGCCGCGCTCGGCATGGCGCGCGCCAAGCATCATCTCGGCGAGCCCGGCGTCGTGATCGCGCTGATCGGCGACGGCGCGATGACGGCGGGCATGGCCTTCGAGGCCCTCAATCATGCCGGCCACATCGGCGAGAAGAACCTGATCGTCGTCCTCAACGACAACGAGATGTCGATCGATCCGAACGTCGGCGCGCTCTCGTCCTATCTCTCGCGCAAGCTCTCCGCGCCGCTCGTCCGCCGCATGAAGGGCTGGGCGCGCGAATTCCTCTCGGGCATGCCGGGCGACATGCTCCACTGGGCGCGCAAGGCCGAGGAGTCGCTCAAGGTCTTCTTCTCGCCGGGGCTGCTCTTCGAGGCGCTCGGCTTCCGCTATGTCGGTCCGATCCAGGGCCATCGCCTCGACGTCCTGCTCGAGACCCTCGAGAACGTCAAGGAGATGGTCGCCCAGGGCTCGGGCCCCGTCCTGATCCACGCGATCACCGAGAAGGGCCACGGCTACGCGCCCGCCGAGGCCGATCCGCTCAAATACCACGGCGTCGGTCAATTCGACGTCGAGTCCGGCAAGTTCGCGCCGACGCGCAAGGCCCCGCCGACCTACACCAACGTCTTCGCCGACACCCTGATCCGCCTCGCCCGCGAAGACGAGCGCATCGTCGCGATCACCGCCGCGATGGCCTCGGGCACGGGCCTCGATCGCTTCCAGCGCGCCCTGCCGAAGCGCTTCTACGACGTCGGCATCGCCGAGCAGCACGCCGTCACCTTCGCCGCAGGCCTCGCCGCCGAGGGCATGAAGCCCGTCGTCGCGATCTACTCGACCTTCCTGCAGCGCGCCTACGATCAGGTCGTCCACGACGTCTGCCTGCAGAACCTCGACGTCACCTTCGCCCTCGATCGCGCGGGCCTCGTCGGCGCGGACGGCGCGACGCATCAGGGCCTCTACGACTTCGCCTACTTCCGCATGCTGCCGAACGCCCTCGTGATGGCGCCGAAGGACGAGAACGAGCTGCAGCATCTTCTGCGGACCGCCATCGAATATCCGGGGCCGGCGGCCGTGCGCTTCCCGCGCGGCTCGGGCTTCGGGGTCGCCCTCGATCCCGACGTGAAGCCCCTCGCGATCGGTCGCGGCGAGCTGCTGCGCGACGGCGGGGACGTCGCGATCCTCGCGATCGGCACGACCGCGCATCCGGCCCTCGAGGCCGCCGCGGAGCTCGCGGCGGAGGGCATCGCCTGTGCCGTACTCAATGCGCGCTTCGTGAAGCCGCTCGACCGGGAGAAGATCCTCGACCTCGCACGCCGCTGCCGCGCGGTCGTGACGGTCGAGGAGCACGCGCTGCAGGGCGGATTCGGGAGCGCGGTGCTCGAGCTGCTGGCGGCCGAGGGGGTCGAGGTGCCGGTGCGTACGCTCGGGGTGCCCGACGCCTTGATCGAACACGGCGAGACCGCGGAGACCGTCGGCATCGCCGCCGCCGACATCCGCGCCGCGGTCGCGGCACTCGCCGCCCGCGCGCGAGCGAAGACGCCCTGACGTCCCCCGCCGATCCCCCTGCTGGTGCGCACGGGCGCTCCGGGCGCCGGGAGAAATCCGAGCGTCTCGACGAGCGCGTCCTGCGCGAGGGCTTCGCCGAGAGCCGCAGCGCGGCGCAGGCGCTCGTGCTCTCGGGGCGCGTGCTCGTCGACGACACGCCCTGCGACAAGCCGGGGACGCGGATCGCGCCCGAGCGTTCGGTCCGGCTCAAGGGCGGTGCGCGGCCCTTCGTCTCGCGCGGGGGCGAGAAGCTCGCCGCCGCCCTCGACGAGCTCGGGATCGATCCGCGCGGCCGGATCTGTCTCGACGTCGGCGCCTCGACGGGTGGCTTCACGGATTGCCTGCTCCAGCGCGGCGCCGCTCGGGTCGTCGCCGTCGACGTCGGCCATGGGCAGATGCATTCGCGGCTGCGGCTCGACCCGCGCGTCGAGGTGCGCGAGGGCGTGAACGCCCGCCATCTCGCGCCGGCGGATTTCGCGGATCGCTTCGAGCTCGTGGTCGGCGACGTCTCGTTCATCTCGCTGGAGATCGTGCTCCCGGCGATCGACGCCTGCGCGCCCGATGCCGAGCTGCTGCTGCTCGTGAAGCCGCAATTCGAGGTCGGGCGGGAGCAGGTCGGGAAGGGCGGGGTGGTGCGCGACGACGCGCTGCGGGTCGGCGCGGCGGATCGGATCGCCCGGGCGGGACGGGCCGTCCTGCGGGCGGAGCTGGGCCGGGTCGACAGTCGGGTGCCGGGGCCGAAGGGCAATCGCGAGATCTTCCTCTGGCTCTCGCCGCGAAGGGCCGATGGAATGGCGGACCGTCCGGGCGCGAGCTGCTAAGGTCCGGCTTCCGGGCGCCCCGGTTCGGAGGTCCAGCCATGAGCACAGGCATGATCGAAGTCACGAAAGAAGCCTCGACCCGCATCCGCTCGCTGCTCGAAGAGGACGGCAAGCTCGCGAGCCACGGCCTGCGCATGAAGGTCGTCGGCGGCGGCTGCAGCGGGCTCCAGTACCAGCTCTCCTTCGACGACGTCGTGCGCGAAATCGACCACGAGATCGACGCCGACGGCGTCCGCGTGATCGTCGACGAGAAGAGCGCGCTCTATCTGGTCGGATCGCGTCTCGATTTCATCGACACGCTCCAGGAATCGGGCTTCAAGATCCAGAACCCGAACGCCTCGAATACCTGCGGCTGCGGCCAGTCCTTCGCGGCATGAGCGCGGCTTGAGCCGGCGCCCGGACCCGATCTACCTCGACCACCACGCCACGACGCCCCTCGACGAGCGGGTGCTCGAGGCCATGCTGCCCTGGCTGCGCGAGTCGTTCGGCAACGCCGCGAGCCAGACCCACGTCTACGGCTGGCGCGCCGCCGCCGCCGTCGACAGTGCCCGCGAGCGGATCGCCGAGGGACTCGGGGCCCGGGATCCCTCGGAGATCGTCTTCACCAGCGGCGCGACCGAGAGCAACAACCTCGCGCTGCTCGGCCTCGCCGATGCCGACCGCGGGCGCCGGCCGGTCGTGACGGCGGTGACCGAGCATCCCTCGGTCCTCGATCCCTGCCGCGCCCTCGCGCGCCGCGGTCATCCGGTCGAATTTCTCGAGGTCGACCCGCTCGGTCGCGTCGATCCCGCCGCCGTCGCCGAGCGGCTGCAGGCCGAGACGCTCGTCGTCTCGATCATGGCCGCGAACAACGAGATCGGCGTCGTCCAGCCGATCCGGGAGATCGCGGCGCTCTGTGCCG
Organism: Myxococcota bacterium; assembly: GCA_963169575.1. Taxonomy (GTDB): domain Bacteria; phylum Myxococcota_A; class UBA9160; order UBA9160; family UBA4427; genus UBA4427. The sequence goes on from CAUJGH010000458.1 coordinate 5,899, forward strand.
AACGCGGCGTCCCGTTCCATACCGACGCTGCGCAGGCCGTCGGCCGGATCGATCTCGGCGCGGCCCGCGACGGCATCGACCTGCTCTCGGTCTCGGCCCACAAGCTCTATGGGCCAAAGGGCGTCGGCTGCCTCGTGGTGCGCAAGACCGGCCGCCCGCGTCTTCGCCTCGAGCCGCGTCAGTACGGCGGGGGCCACGAAGGCGGCCTGCGCTCGGGCACGCTGCCGGTCGCCGCGATCGTCGGATTCGCGCGCGCCCTCGAGCTCTGCCTCGCCGAACGCGCCGCCGAGGCCGGCCGGCTGCGCGGACTGCGCACGGCGCTCTTCGACCGGCTCTGTCAGGCGCTCCCCGGTCGCGTGCTCCTGAACGGCGATCCCGAGGCCCGGCTGCCCGGCAACCTCAACGTCTCCTTCGCGGGCGTCGACGGGGACCGGCTGCTCGCGGATCTGTCGGGCATCGCGGTCTCGTCGGGCTCGGCCTGCAGCTCGGCGCTGCCCGAGCCGAGCCCCGTGCTGCTCGCGCTCGGCCGGACGACCGCCCAGGCGAAGGCTTCCCTGCGCTTCGGGCTCGGGCGCGGCACGACACCGCAGCATGTCGACGTCGCCGTCGCGAGCGTACTCGAAGCCGTCGCGCGCCAGGCGCCGGCCGCTTGAATCGGCCCGCGGGGCCCGCGCCGCGCCGCCCCGCAGCGGGTCGCGGCGGGTTCGCGCCCCCAAGGCGGTTCGCAGCGGCCCTGGCTATAGTGCCCGCCGCCCGCTGCGCCGTCGTCCAGAGAGGACGTCCCCGGGCCGTCATCTCGAACTGCCTGTCCCCCAGCGGACAATCCATGAGGAGTCCTTCCGTGAGCGAATCGAAGTCGACCAACATCACCTGGCACGCTGGTCAGGTGAGCCGCCAGGATCGTGAGAAGCTGCTCGGCCAGCGTGGCTGCACCATCTGGCTCACGGGTCTCTCCGGTTCGGGCAAGTCGACGATCGCCGTCGCCGCCGAGAAGGCCCTCGCCCAGAAGGGTCGCCTCACCTACATCCTCGACGGCGACAACATCCGCCATGGCCTCAACGCCAACCTCGGCTTCTCGCCCGAGGATCGGACCGAGAACATCCGCCGCATCGGCGAGGTCTCGAAGCTCTTCACCGACTCCGGCATCATCGTGTTCACCTCCTTCATCTCGCCCTACCGGGCCGACCGCGACGCGGTCCGCAAGATCATGGGCGCCGGCGACTTCATCGAGGCCTGGGTGCAGGCCTCGGTCGACACCTGCGAGAGCCGCGACGTGAAGGGCCTCTACAAGAAGGCCCGGGCGGGCGAGATCAAGGACTTCACGGGCATCTCCGCGCCCTACGAAGAGCCGAAGAACCCCGAGGTCGTGCTCGACACCAACGGTCAGTCGGTCGATCAGAGCGTCGCGGCGCTCGTCACCTACCTGCAGAAGCACGGCTACATCGGCTAGTCGAAGGCGAGGCGACGGCGCCTCGCGCGCAAGGCGGATCTCATTGAAGCGTGATCGATCGATCCGGTTCGTGCTGGCGACGCTCCTCTGCGTCGCTTTCGGGGCCGGATGTGCATCGACCGGGCCCGCTCCCGAACGTCCGGCGGGCGGGCCCGCGCTGCGCATCGAGCGCCCGGACCGCGCGGCCGACTACGACGTGCTCGTCGCCGAGCTCGCCCAGGCCGAGGGTGATTTCGAGCAGGCGCGCGCGGCCTATTCGCGTGCGGTCGGCAAGGATCCGGACGCTGCCTTCCTCCATGAGCGGCTCGCGCGGCTCGCCTGGCAGCTCGACGACGTCGACGGCGCGGTTCGCGCGGCGGAGCGGGCGCTCGAGCTCGATCCCTCTTCGACCTCGACCCGGCTCTTCCTCGGCCGGCTCTACAACCTGCGCCGGGACTTCGAAGGGCTCGATCGCGTCCTGCGACGCGAGGACGGCGAGCCGATCGACGCCGACGCGACCTTCGCCCTGCATCAGGTCGCCGTCGAGCGCCAGGATTTCGCGGAGGCCGAAGCGCTCGCGAAGAAGCTCATGGCGCTCGAGCCGGAGCAGCTGCGCGGCCTGCTCGCGCTGGCCTCGGTGTACGAAGCGAGACAGGATTTTGCGGCGGCGGAGGCCGTCCTGCGCGACGGGCTCGCGCGCTTTCCGGGCCATTTCCTGCTCTACATGCGCCTCGCGCAGCTCGAGCATGCGCGCGGCGATCGCGCCGGCGAGATGGCCATCTATCGCGAGCTGCTCGAGAAGAACCCGAATCATTACGGCGTGCTCCAGCGGCTCGGCCAGGCGCAGATCGACGGGGGCGACGTCCCGGCGGCGATCGAGACCTTCGGCCGGATCGTGCACGCCTATCCCGACGACCTGAACGCCCTGCGTCGCCTCGCTTCCCTCGAGTTCGCGGCCGGGCGCTACGAGTCGGCCGCCAGTCGGCTCGAGCAGATCCTGACGCGCTCGCCGGGGGATTCGGAGCTCGCGATCGCCGTGGGCCAGATCCGGCGGGCGGCGGGCGACGATGCCGGGGCGATCGAGGTCTTCGACCGGATCCCGGCGGGCGATCCGCGTTATGTCGAAGCCCGCGTCCAGATCTCCTTCGTGCTCGAGAGCCAGGGCAAGCTCGCGCAGGCCCTCGACGAGATCGAGCGGCTGCGGGCCGTCGCGCCCGAGCGGGCCCTCGATCTGCGGGCGGCGGGGCTGCTGTCCGCGCTGGGCGAGCACGACCTCGCGGTGACGCGACTCGAGGCGCTGCTGGGCGGCTCGGAAGAGGATGCCGCGGTCTACTACCAGCTCGGCGTCGTCGAGGGCGCGCGGCAACGCGTCGACGAATCCCTGCGCTACATGCAGAAGGTCCTCGAGCTCGATCCGGAGAACGCCGCGGCCCTCAACTACATCGGTTATTCCTGGGCCGAGCGGGGCGAGAATCTCGACGAAGCCGAGGCGATGATCCGCCGCGCGCTCGAGCTGTCCCCGGACGACGGCTACATCACCGACAGCCTCGGCTGGGTCTACTACAAGATGGCCGAGATGCATTTCGAGGCGGCCCGCAAGGACGAGGCGCTCCGGCTCCTCGAGCGCGCGCGCCAACAGCTGCTGGAGGCGGTGAAGCTGACGGGCGGGGATCCGGTCGTCTCCGAACATCTCGGCGACGTCCATCTGCTGCGCGGCGAGAAGGCCCGGGCGCTCGACTACTACGAAGAAGCCGCCCAGCAGGAGTTCCGCGCGTCGGAGCAGCCGAACCTGTTCGAGAAGATCGATCGTCTGCGCCGCGACCTCGGGCGCCCGCCGCGTTCGGACGGGCCCCCGTGACGGCAGGCGGTCGGCGGCGGCCTTCCGCTGCGGTGCTCGCTGCTCTCGTGACGGCGCTCGCGTGCGGGACGCTGGCCTGCCGGACCAGCGCGCCGCCCGGCATCCTGCAGGGCGCGCCGCTCTCCCTCGACGATGCCCGCGCGAATCGCGTCGTCGATGCCTATCTCGAGGTCGCGGCCTCGCGCACCGGATTGCGCGGCTCCGCGCGCGTCGCGCTCGCCGGCCCCGACTTCAAGCTGAACCGCCCCCAGCGCATCGTCGTCGAGCGCCCGGCGCGGCTGCGCTTCGAGGTCATCGGGCTGTTCGAGCAGCTCGCGGCGGTGATCGTCAGTGATGGTCTGCAATACGGCTTCTACGATGCGTCGACCGGGGAGATGGAGGAGGGGCCGCTCACGCCCTCGCTCCTCTGGGAGCTCGCGAAGGTCGACGTCGAGGTCGCCGAGGCGGTGGGCATCCTGCTCGGGGCGCCGCGGCCGCGGCCGGGGAGCGCGCGGGCGGCGGTCTGGCTCGAGCCGGAGGATCGGCTCGGCATCGCGTTCGCGAACGGTCGTCGGGGGGCGCGGCCCGATTGTCCGGCGGATCCCGAACGGGGCTGGAGGGACGCCGCCTGCTTCGCCGAAGCCGGCGATCTCGCCCGCGGCGGCGATGCCTTCCTCTTCGATCCCGCCGGACGCCTCGTCGAGCTGCGGGCCTACGACGCCGCCGGCGCGCTGCGATTCCGGGCGCGTTTCGAGGCCTACGCGGCGATCGGCGAGGGCGCGGAGCGGGTCGACTTCCCGAGAAGCGTGACGATCGACTCGCCGGCCGTCGGGTCGCAGGCGCGCTTCGCGTGGAACCGCGTCATGCTGGCGTCCGCGTTGCCCGATCGGTTGTTCCGGTTGCCGGATCGCCGGGCGGGGCAGGGCGGCGCCTGGTAGGCATCCTGGGGGGTGGCCCGTCCGGCTCTTGCAGCCGGCGAGCGGGACGAGGGGGAGCTTCGAACGTGCGGTCCGCATCCTTCGCGCGCCTCGTGCTGGGCGGGCTCGCAGGCCTCGCTGCGCTCGTCATGGGCTGCGGCAACGATCCGTATCCGCCCTCGGATGCGACGGCGAGGGTGCTCTACGGCTCTTTCGTCGACGCCCCGAAGAGTCTCGACCCGGCGGTCGCCTACTCCCAGCGCGAGCACGCCATCACCGGCGCCGTCTACGACACGCTGCTCGAATACCATTTCCTGAAGCGCCCGCTCGAGCTGATCCCCGGGCTCGCGGCCGCGCTGCCCGAGGTCACGGATCTCGGCGGGGGCCGTTCGCGCTGGCGTTTCGAGCTGCGCCCCGATCTGCTCTTCCACGACGATCCCTGCTTCACGCTCTCGGCCCCCGAAGCGCGGACCCGGCGGATCACGTCCGCCGACTTCGCCTTCTCGCTCGCGCGCATCGCCGATCCGAAGGTCGGCAGTCCCGTCATCGAGCCGTTCTCGAACATCGAGGACTTCCAGGCCTTCGGCGAGCGCCTCGCGGCGCGGCGCGCCTCGGACCCGGAGTTCGCCGCGCTCCCCGTCCACGCGCAGTACCGCCTCGTCGGCCCGATCGCGGGCGTCGCGACGCCCGCGGACTCGATTCTCGAGATCACCCTCGCGCGTCCCTATCCGCAGATCAAGTACTGGTTCGCGATGGAGTTCTCCGCTCCCGTGCCCTGGGAGGCGATCGCCTACTACGACGGGGAGCAGGGGCGCCCGCGCTTCGACGATCATCCCGTCGGCTCCGGCCCCTTCCAGCTGACGCGCTACGACAAGCGGGCGATCTTCGTGCTCGAGAAATCCGCGAACTGGTACGGCGTCCGACATCCCGAATGGCGCGCGCCCGGCGCGGTCTATCCCTCGGAGGGCGAGGAGCGCGATCGCGCCGCCGGGCGGCTCGAGAGCGCGGGGCGTCCCCTCCCGATGATCGAGCGCATCGAGATGCGGCGCGAGAAGGAAGACATCCCGCGCTTCAACAAATTCATGCAGGGCTACTACGACAACTCGGGCATCGCGGCGGAGAACTTCGACACCGTGATCCGGGAGGGCGCGCTCTCGCCCGAGATGGAGGCCCTCGGCATCGCGCTCGACAAGGAAGTCTCGCCGACCATCTTCTTCCTCGGCTTCAACATGGACGATCCGGTCGTCGGCCGGGGACGCGATGCGGCGGCGCGGAAGCGCAATCGCCTGCTCCGGCAGGCCATGAGCCTCGCGATCGACGGCGAGGAGTTCCTGCGGATCTTCCTCAACGGCCGCGGCGTCCCCGCCCAATCTCCCATCCCGCCCAACATCTACGGCTACGATCCGGACTATCGCAACCCCTTTCGAACGCCGGATCTGGAGCGGGCACGGGTGCTGCGCGCCGCAGCCGGCTACCGCGGCGGCGTCGATCCCGCGACCGGTGAAGCCCTGCGCCTCACCTTCGATTCCTACAACACGACGACCGCCGGCCTGATCCAGCACCAGTACTACACCAACGCCTGGAAGAAGCTCGGCCTCGACGTGCGGATCGAGGCCGTGACCTACAACCAGTTCCAGGACAAGCTCCGCAACGGGGCGCATCAGGTCTTCGAGTTCGGCTGGGGTGCCGACTATCCCGATCCCGAGAACTTCCTCTTCCTGTTCTGGTCGGCGATGCGCAACAGCGCGAGCGGCGGTCCCAACTACGCGAACTTCGCCGACGATCGCTTCGACGCGCTCTTCCTCGAGATGAAGGTCATGGAGAACGGCCCCGCCCGGATGGCGAAGATCCGCGAGATGATCGCGATCCTCGAGGACGAGCGGCCCTGGATCGAGCTGATGGTGCGCGAGGACTACCTGCTGCGGCACGGCTGGCTCGCGAACGTGAAGCCTTCCGGGCTCTCGATCCCGACCTATCAGTATCTCGACATCGACGTCGAGCGGCGTGCGGAGCTGCGCGTCGCGTGGAACGAGCCGATCGTCTGGCCGCTCTACGTCTTGTCGGCCGGGGCCGTGCTCGTCGTGATCCCGGGCGTGCTGACCTATTTGAAGGAGCGCCAGTAGATGGGAGCCTACGTCCTTCGGCGGCTGGGATGGGGCGCCCTCGTCCTGCTCGGCGTCCTGTTCCTGCTCTTCGTGCTGTTCTTCGCGGTGACCGATCCCGACGACATCGCGCGCAAGGCGCTCGGCGAGAAGGTGCCGCCGGCCGTGATCGAGCAGTGGAAGGCCAATCACGGCTACGACCGGCCGCTCTGGCCCTGGCAGGACTTCGAGAACAACCTGCTCTTCGATCACTACCGGCGCATGCTGACCTTCGACTTCGGGCTGTCGGACGCCGACGACTCGCCGATCACCGAGCGCATCCGCGACGGCATGGGCCCGAGCCTCGCGCTGACCGTCCCGCTGCTCGTCCTGGGCCTCGGCGTCTCGATCCCGCTCTCGCTGCTCGTCGCGTTCTTCCGCGAGACCTACATCGATCGCATGGGTGTCTTCCTCTGCGTGCTCGCGATGAGCGTCTCGACGCTGCTCTACATCATCGGGGCGCAGTTCCTGATCGGGAAGGTGCTGCGCTGGTTCCCGATCTCGGGCTTCGATCCGGATCCGCTGCTGCTGCCGCGCTTCCTCGCGCTGCCGCTGCTGGTCGGCGTCCTCAGCGGCATCGGCGCCGACGTGCGCTTCTACCGGACGGCCTTCATCGAGGAGAGCACCCGCGACTTCGTCCGCACCGCGCGCGCGAAGGGCGCCTCGGAGGCGCGCATCATGACGCGCCACGTCCTGCGCAACGCCCTGATCCCCATCCTGACCCAGGTCGTGCTCGCGATCCCCTTCCTGTTCTCGGGCTCGCTGCTGCTCGAATCGTTCTTCGGCATCCCCGGGCTCGGCGGCGTCACGGTCGACGCGATCCAGGCGAACGATTTCTCGACCCTGCGGACGATGGTCTTCATCTACTCCCTGCTCTTCGTGTTCGGGCAGATCGCGACGGATCTCTCCTACGGGCTGGTCGATCCGCGGGTGCGTTTCGAATGAGCGGGATCGAGCCGTACATGGTCTCGAACGGCGCGACGCTGCTCCTGCTCGCCGGGGTCGGGTTCGCCGTCCGCATCGTTCGGCGCAATCGTCTCTGGCGCGAGGCGGCGGCCTCGCTCTGGCGGCGCCGGCGGCTCGCGCTCTGCGTGCTCGCCGTCTACTTCGTCATCGCGCTGCTCGACTCGGTGGCCTGGAAGGGGGGCGTGCCCGAGCACGCGGTCGGCGTGCTCCCGAACGCGCCGCATTCGATCGTCGATCGATTCTTCCTCGACACGACCGAGGCGAGCTATTCCGCGCCGTTCGCGGCCGTCGAGTTCTACGGCGATCGCCCGTTGCGGCATCCCGGCGCCCACCCGCTCGGCACCGACATCATCGGCCGCGACGTCCTCTACATGGCGCTGAAGGGCGCACGCGTCGCGCTCCTGATCGGCGGCCTGACGAGCCTGATCGCGATCCCGCTGGCGCTGATGTTCGGCGTCGGCGCGGGCTATTTCGGCGGGCGCTTCGACGATTTCGTGTTCTTCCTGATCTCGACCCTCGCGTCGATGCCCGGCCTGCTGCTGCTGATCGCGCTCATCATGGCGATGGGGCGGGGGACGGTCTCGGTCTGCGTGGCCCTCGGCGTCACGAGCTGGGTCGGCTTCTGCCGCCTCTCGCGGGCGGAGACGCTCAAGCTGCGCGAGCTCGACTTCGTGCGCGCCGCGCGGGTGCTCGGCGTCTCGGAGCCGCGCATCATCTTCCGCCACATCCTGCCGAACCTCGCCCACCTGATCGTGATCACTTTCGTGCTCATGTTCTCGGGGCTCGTCCTGTCCGAGGCCGTGCTCTCCTGGCTCGGGATCGGCGTCGACGGCAGCTGGGGCCAGATGATCGACGGCGCCCGCGACGAGCTCTCCCGCGAGCCGATCGTCTGGTGGAACATCGCGGCGGCCGGAACGGCGCTCTTCACATTGATCCTGGCGGTGAACACCGTCGGCGATTCGATCCGCGACGTGCTCGACCCGCGCACGCAGGGAGACGCGCCGTGAGCCCGCTGCTCGAGATCCGGAACCTGCGGACGGCCTTTCCGGGGGCGCGCTCGGGCTTCGGCCCGCGCGAGCCGGTCCATGTCGTCGACGACGTCTCGTTCAGTCTCGATCGCGGCGAGGTGCTGGCGCTCGTCGGCGAGTCCGGCTCGGGCAAGTCGGTGACCGCGCTCTCGCTCCTGCGGCTCGTCCCGAAGCCCGGACGCGTCACGGCGGGCGAGGTCCGGCTCGATGGACGGGATCTGATGACGCTCTCCGTCGGCGAGATGCGCCGGATCCGCGGCAAACGCATCGCGATGATCTTTCAAGAGCCGATGACCGCCCTGAATCCCGTCCTGCGCGTCGGCGATCAGGTCGTCGAGGCGATCCAGCTCCACGAGCTCGTCTCCCGCGCCGAGGCCCGCGCACGCACCCGCGCGCTCTTCGCCGAGGTCGGCATCCCCGATCCCGACGAGCGTCTCGACGCCTATCCGCATCAGCTCTCCGGCGGCCTCAAGCAGCGCGTCATGATCGCAATGGCGCTCGCGATGCGCCCGGAGCTGCTGATCGCCGACGAGCCGACGACGGCCCTCGACGTGACGATGCAGGCGCAGATCCTGCGCCTGCTGCGCGACCTGCAGCGCGAGCGCCGCATGGCGATCCTGCTCATCACCCACGATCTCGGCATCGTCAACGAGCTCGCCGATCGGATCGCCGTGATGTACGCGGGCCGGCTCGTCGAGCTCGCCCCGCGCGCCGAGCTCTTCGCGAATCCGCTCCATCCCTACACCCGCGGCCTGCTCGCCGCGATTCCCGCCCTCGCCGAGCCGGGGACGCGGCTGCACGAGATCCCCGGCGTCGTCCCCTCCGCGGGTCGTTGGCCGAAGGGCTGCCGTTTCACGCCGCGCTGCAGCGAGCGATTCGAGCCCTGCGAAGCGCAGGACCCCGCCGAAACCACGCGCCCGAACGGGCGGCGCGTCTACTGCCATGCGGTCGCCGAGGGAAGACGATGACGCCGCGCGAGCCCCTGCTCTCCGTCGAGGGCCTCACGACCTGGTATCCGATCCGCACCGGCCTGATGCGCCGCGTGGTCGGCCACGTCCAGGCCGCCACCGACGTGGGATTCGAGATCGCCGCTGGCCGCACACTCGCCCTCGTCGGCGAGTCGGGCTGCGGCAAGAGCACCGTCGGCCGCTCGATCCTCGGCCTCGAGCAGCCGCGCGCGGGCCGCGTCGTCTTCGAGGGCCGCGACATCCTGACGCTGCCGCCCGATGCGCTACGCGCCGCGCGACAGCGACTCCAGATCGTGTTCCAGGATCCGCAGTCCTCGCTCGATCCGCGCATGCGGGTGCGCGACCAGATCGCCGAGGGCATGCGCTCCTTCGGGCTCGCGAAGAGCGACGCCGAGCTCGACCGCCGCGTCGCTGCCCTGCTGGAGCGCGTTCGGCTCGATCCGGCCATGATGGAACGCTATCCGCACGAATTCTCGGGCGGCCAGCGCCAGCGCGTCTGCATCGCGCGCGCGCTCGCCGTCGAGCCGCGGCTGATCGTCTGCGACGAATCCGTCTCGGCCCTCGACGTCTCGATCCAGGCCCAGATCCTGAACCTGCTGACGGATCTA
>CAUJGH010000459.1 GCA_963169575.1 Myxococcota bacterium
AGGCCGGCGCCGCCGATCGGCATCCAGCCGTCCGCGTACTCCGCGATGTGGGCGAACATCTTGGGGCCTGCTGCGCCGCCGATCAATACGCGCGGGCGGGGCCGCTGGATCGGCTTGGGCCATTGCCAGGAAGGCTCGAAGCGGACGAACTCGCCGGAGAACGACGCGACGTCGTCGCGCCAGAGCGCCTGCATCGCGAGCATCTTCTCGCGCACGATCTCGCGTCGGCGCTTCACGTCGATCCCGTGGTTCTCCATCTCCTCGTGGTTCCAGCCGAAGCCGATTCCGAAGACGAAACGGCCCTCGCACATCCAGTCGAGGGTCGAGAGCTCCTTCGCGAAGGTGATCGGATCGTGCTGGGCCGGCAGGCCGATGCCGGTTCCGAGCAGGATCGACTTCGTCACCGAGGCGGCGGCGGCGAGTGCGATGTAGGGATCGGGGCTGCGCAGATATTCCTCGCCGAGGGTCGGGGTCCCTGTAGGGGCGGGGGTCCTGCGGCTGGTCGGGATGTGGGTGTGCTCGGGGATGTAGAAGGAGTGGTAGCCGCGGGCCTCGGCCTCGCGGGCGACCTCGACCGGATGCATGGCCTGGTCGGTCGCGTGGATCGTGACGCCGATCTTCATCTGGAATTTCCCTTTTCGCGCCTCGGCCGGGATTCGCACGGCCGCGGGAGCTTCGGTGCAGCGCGTCATCGTATAGGCCGTTCCCGGGATGGCGTCGATCTGCGGCGGCGGGGATCGGGCGGGATCGCGCGCACCCCGAGCAAGAGGCCCGGATCACGCGGGCCCCGGCGCGTGGAGCGCATTCCATATCGGCGGTCGGCGCGGCTACGCTACCGTGCTCCGGCTGGCGCTCCGTCCTCTGGATGGGGCGTCCGCCCGACCTCTCGAGATCCCCGAACCCGAGGAGCCGAAGCGTTTTGACCGCCGCCCCGACGAGCCCCGCCTTCGACGCCGACTACGCCCTGGAAGACCGATATCGAGTCGAGTCGGGCCGCATCTTCATCACCGGCAACCAGGCCCTCGTCCGGCTTCCGCTGATGCAGCGCCAGCGCGATCTCGCGGCCGGCCTGAACACCGCCGGCTTCATCTCCGGCTATCGGGGGTCGCCGCTCGGCACCTACGACATGAATCTCTGGGAGGCGAAGGCCTTCCTCGACGCGAACCAGATCCGCTTCGAGCCCGGGCTGAACGAGGATCTCGCCGCGACGGCGGTGTTCGGGACGCAGCAGGCGCCGCTGCACGCGGGTGCGCGCGTCCAGGGCGTCTTCTCGATGTGGTACGGCACGGGCCCGGGCGTCGACCGCTCCTGCGACGCGCTGAAGCACGCGAACTACGCGGGCACCTCGAAGCATGGCGGCGTGCTCGCGCTGATGGGCGACGATCCGGGCGCCAAGTCCTCCTCGATCGCGCACCAGAGCGAGCACGCGATGATCCACTGCGGGATCCCGGTGCTCAATCCCTCGAGCATCCAGGACTATCTCGACCTCGGCCTCTACGGATTCGCGCTCTCGCGTTATTCGGGCTGCTGGATCGGCTTCAAATGCCTGACCGACACGATCGAGAGCTCGGGCTCGGTCTCGGTCGCGCCCGGCCGGGTCCAGATCGTGACGCCGACGGACTACGAGCCGCCGGCTGCGGGACTCCACATCGGCTGGGCCAATCTCCCGCTCCAGGTCGAGGAGCGCCTCTTCGAGCATCGCCTCGCGGCCGTGCGCGCCTTCGTGCGCGCGAACGGTCTCGATCGCGTCGTCATCGAGGGGGCGCGGCGCCGCCTCGGCATCGTGACGACGGGCAAGGCCTATGGCGATCTGCGTCAGGCCCTCGAAGAGCTTGGTCTCGACGAGCGGAAGCTGCGCGACCTCGGGATCTCGATCTACAAGGTCGCGCTCAGCTGGCCGCTCGAGCCCGAGCGCCTGCGCGCCTTCGCCGCGGGCCACGACGATCTGCTCGTCGTCGAGGAGAAGCGGCCCGTCATCGAGGAGCAGCTCGCCTCGATCCTGTACAACGTGAGCCCGCGGCCGCGGCTGTCGGGGAAGCAGGATCCGCTGGGGCGGCCGCTCGTGCCGCAGATCGGCGAGCTGAATCCCGGCGTCGTCGCCGGCATCCTGCGCCGCTGGATCGGCGAGTTCGCGCCCGACTGGACGAGCGCGCTCACGCCGCTGCCGGCCACGCCGCTGCTGACGGTCCAGGCCGGCGGGCTCGCGCGGCTGCCTTCGTTCTGCTCGGGCTGTCCGCACAACCGCTCGACGGTCGTGCCCGAAGGCAGCATCGCCCTCGGCGGGATCGGCTGTCATGGCATGGCCGTGTGGCTGCCGGAGCGGCGCACGCTCGCCGTCAACCAGATGGGTGCCGAGGGCGCCAACTGGATCGGGCAGGCGCCCTACGTCGAGATTCCGCACATCTTCCAGAACATGGGCGACGGAACCTATTTCCATTCGGGTCTGCTCGCGATCCGCGCCGCCGTCGCTGCGAACGTGAACATCACGTACAAGATCCTCGTGAACGGCGCCGTCGCGATGACGGGCGGCCAGCCGATCGAAGGCGAGGAGATGGCGGGCGAGATCACGACGCCCGAGATCGCCCATCAGCTCGCCGGCGAAGGCATCGGGACGATCGTCGTGCTCTCCGACGACATCGAGAAATACGTGCCCGGCACCTTCCCGGCCGGCGTCCGCATCCTCGACCGCAGCGAGATCGACCGCGTCCAGAAGGAGCTGCGCGAAATTCCCGGCGTGACGGCGATCGTCTACGACCAGACCTGCGCCGCCGAGGCCCGGCGCCTGCGCAAGCAGGGCAAGCTGCCCGAGCCCGACAAGCGGGTCGTGATCAACGAGCTCGTCTGCGAGGGCTGCGGCGACTGCTCGGTCCAGTCGAATTGCATCTCGATCGAGCCGATCGAGACGGAGTTCGGCCGCAAGCGGATCATCAACCAATCGTCCTGCAACAAGGACTAGTCCTGCCTCGAGGGCTATTGCCCGAGCTTCGCGACGGTCGTCGGCGGCCGCATGCGGAAGGTCGAGAAGCAGGCGATTCCCGCCGTTGCGGGCGGGCAGGGCGGGACGGATTTCTTCGCCGACCTGCC
>CAUJGH010000460.1 GCA_963169575.1 Myxococcota bacterium
TCGCTGCGCAACGGCGAGCCGATCCTCGACGGCCCGATCTCGCTCTTCGCCGCCGCCAACGGCTGTTATTTCGGGGCCGGGATGCGCGTCGCGCCCGAAGCGGCGCCCGACGACGGACGGCTCGAGGTCGTACTCGCGCGCGGCCTCTCGCGCGCCGAGATCCTCGCGAACCTGCCGGCGTTCTACCTCGGCCGGCACGGCCGTCATCCGCAGGTCTCGTTCCATGCGGCGCGCTGCGTTCGGCTGATCCCGCGCGCCGGCGCGGCGGCAGCCGAGGCCGATGGGGAGGCCGGTCTCGCCCTGCCGCTGAAGATCGAATGCCTGCCGGGAGCGATTCGCGTGTTCACGCGCGCCGCGACGATCCCGCTCGCGGGCCGCGTCGTCGCTCTGCCGCCGGCCGCGCGCGTCGCTTCGCCGCTCGCGCTCCGGAGGGATCGCGCGTGAGCATGGACGGGAGCGCGGGTGCGCGGCGATCGGGTCGTTCGCTCTTCGACGAGATCCGCGCCGCGGCTGCTGAGGTGACGCGTCGCGCGCGCGACGTGCGGATCGATGAAGCGCGGCTCGAGTCGTTCACCGACGTGCTCGCCGCCGAGCCGGCCGACTACGCGGACCTCGATCCGATGCACGACTTCGTGGGGGAGCAGGGGCGCGCGCTCGCCTTCACGATCGCGCTCGACGCGATCAATTTCGGATCCGGCTGGTTTCCGGTCCTGCGCAAGCGCGCGGGCCTCTCGGGCTATCGCTCGATCGCGACCGCCTGCCGCGAGTCCGTGCTCGCCGGCGACCCCTGGGATGGCGCCTGGCTGCGGTCCGCGACACCGGAGACGATGGCCAGGCTGCTCGGTCAGACGCTGGCCGACCCCGAGGTCGCCGAGCTCATGACGCTCTACGCGCAGGCGTGGCGCGAGCTCGGGGAATGGCTGGGGCTGCACTACGCCGATCGGTTCGAGGTCTTGATCCGCGCCGCCGATCGATCGGCCGAACGGCTCGTGCGACTGCTCGCCGAGCTCCCGCTCTATCGCGACGTCGCGCGCTACGACGACCTCGAGATGCCCTTCTACAAGCGCGCCCAGATCACGGCCGCGGATCTCGCACGGGTCTTCGCCGGCGAGGGGCCGGGCGCGTTCGACGACCTGGACGCGCTCACGCTCTTCGCGGACAACCTCGTGCCCCACGTGCTCCGGTGTCATGGCGTGCTCGCCTACTCGGACGCGCTCGCGGCCCGGGTCGACTCCGAGGCGCTCCTCGTCGTCGGGTCGCCGCCGGAGGTCGAGATCCGCGCCGTCGCGCTCGAGGCGGTCGAACGGCTGGTGCGGAGCCTCGCGGCGCGCGGACGCCGGACGACTGCCCACGCCCTCGACGGACGTCTCTGGAACGCGGGACAGGCGGCCTCCATCAAGGCACGTCCGAGGCATCGCGCGCGTTGTTCCTACTACTGAGCGATCGCCCTCGGCCCGCATCCGGCACGCTGCCGGCGCGGCAAACGGCTGAGCGATGCGAGCGGCGCGCGCCGACGAAGACGGACGGAGAGAAGCGATGAAGATCTTCGACGGGAATTTCTGGATCATGGCCTCGCTCTTCGGCGTGCTCTCGCTCGTCGTGCTCTCGCGCGGGGGGGCGCCACTCTTCGTCGAGGCGATGGGCGGCGGGACGCGGCAGTTCCTGCGCTTCGCGCTGGTGTTGTTCGTTTCGTTTCTCGTCGCAGGCCTCGTCGAGAGCCTGTTGCCGCGAGCCTGGGTGTCGTCGGCGCTCGGCGAGGATTCGGGCTGGAAGGGCCTCGCGCTGGCGAGCGCGGTCGGGCTCGTGACGCCGGCGGGTCCGTTCGTTTCGATGCCGCTCGCGGCGGGGATGCTGCGCGCGGGGGCGGCGCCGCCCGCGGTGGTCGCGTTCGTCGCGTCGTGGGGCCTGCTCGCGATCCATCGGCTGATCGCGTGGGAGATCCCGATGCTCGGCCTGCCGTTTGCGCTCACGCGCTGGGGGCTCTGCCTCGGGGCGCCGATCCTGCTCGGGATGTGGGCTCGGCTGTTCTGGCGCTCGGGGGCGGGCTGAGCCTCTCAGGCGGGGGCACGAGCAGCTGCGCGAGGGCGGCGTGGAGCTCGGCCTCGAGTGCGGCCGGGAGCGCATGACGCGCGAGCGACTGCGCGAGCGCGCGTCGGGTCGGCGGCGTGCAGGGCGAAGCGGAGCTGCGCGGGGCGGCTCCGGCGCGCGACTCCGCGACCTCCTCGTCTGCTTTGCCGCTTTGGGGCTCGCAGCGGGCTTCGACGACGAGCCAGGCGATGCGATCGCTGACGAAGCCGATTGCCGGGCGGATCCGGTCATCGAGGGTGCTGCGAGCGGAACTCCGTTCGGCGGCCGTCGTCGCGAGCGGCGCCGGGGCCGCGAGCTCGCGCTGCTGGACGAAGCGCGCGGCGCGCAGCAGGGCGTCGACGAATCGACGCCGATCGGTGTCCGGCGGCGGTTCGACTCCGCGCGCCGCTGCTGCGCGTTCGACCGCGCGGCGCAGGGAATCGTGGACGCGCTCTTCCTGGCCTGCGTCGGTGACGGGGAGCGCGAGGGCGGATTTCGCGCGCGCGACCTCCGGCATCAGCGCGAGGCGTTCGTCGAGGCTCGCGAGCAAGGCCGGGATCGGCGCGGCGGTCCGGTGGCCAGTCAGGCCGAATCGGGCGCGCAATTCCGCGAGCGCTCCGCTGGTCTCGAAGCCCTGCAGCCAGCGATCGAAATCCCGCGCGAGGAGCTCGCTCCCGATCGGAAACCAGGCTGCCTTCGCATCGCGTGTCAGCGGGCCGATCGCGCGCGTGGCAGGAAGCCGGCGCTGCCAATGGGGCGCTTCGAGGTCGTCGGTCAACGCGGCATCTGCGAGGCCATCCCTGAGGCGAAGGGGCACCGAGTCGTTGTCCGGGATCGCTTCGAGGACGGCGCGGGCGAACAGCGTCCGGGCGACCCGCTCGAGATGGCCGCCGCGATTCACGGCGATTCGCAGCCCCGGGCGGTCGAGATCGGCGCCGTCGCGCAGGTCGCTCGTCGCCGGGACCAGGGCAACCGCACCGGTTCGGGTCAGCGGGAGCGAGAAGCGACCGGCGAGCGAGCGATCCGGCCGGACCGTGATCCCCGAGAGCGCCAGATCGAAGCGACCCGCCTCGAGATCCGCCGCCAGGTCGGGCCAGCGGAAACGGACCCATTGGACCTCGCGCCCCCGAGCGAGCGCGTAGGCCCGGGCGACCTCGATCGAGAAGCCGTCGGGCTCGCCGGTCTTGTCGGGCCAGCGACTGAAAGGGGTGTAGTCCCCACTGGTTCCGATGCGCAGCGCCTCGCCCGCCCTCGGCTCGGCGACCGACACCGAGCGGAGGCGCGGAGCCGGGTCGCCTTCGAGACGGGCCTCGGCCCCGGGCCCCGGGCGCGGCATCGCCGGTCCACACGCCATGGCGATGGCCCCCAGGAAGATTCCGAACGCCCGAAGCCGCGAGCGGCCGTTCGCCCGGCCCCTGCCCCTGCTGGTTGACCCCATGGACCACCTTTCCTACGCTGGGCCGCCGCCGCGACGAAGCGCGTCTCCTCGGAGCGCAACCCCACCGCTCCGGCCCCCGTTTCGCAACGCCGCATCGATTCCGAGCTCGGCAATCATCCTTGGAACTCGGGCGACCCATCTGCGATCGCAATCGAATCGCGCATCGCCCGGCCCGACCGGTCCGGCCCAGCCGCCCCTGAATGGAGACGCGTCATGTTGACACTCGACGAGATCGAATCCGGCCTTTACGTGACGCACAAGAATACCGGTCTGCGCTACAGCGTCGTCGAGGCCGAAGACGACGAGGTGCTGCTCTCGCCCGAGCAGGACGGACTGCAGGACCTCACCGTTCCCCTCGACCTCTTCCGCAGCGAGTTCGTCGCGACCGATCGCTTCCGTTCGCCGGGTGCCCGGCGCGGGGGCGGCGGCCGCGGTCGCAAGCGCACGCCTGCGCCGGGCGGCGGCGTCTCGGCGCCGATGCCGTCGGGACCGAAGTCGAAGGGCAAGATCAAGAAGATGGTGCGCGATCGGGGCTTCGGGTTCATCCGCGGCGACGACGGCAAGGAAGTCTTCTTCCATCGCTCCGGCCTGAATGCCGGCGAGTACGACGTCCTGAACGAGGGCGACATCGTCGAATACTTCGTCCAGGAAGGTCCGCGCGGCGCCCGCGCCGAGCACGTCCGCCACGCCACGGTCGAGAGCGCGAGCGCCTGACGGGCTCGCGTTCCGACGGGACCCTGCAGCCATGACCCCGCAGCCATGTCCGAGATCCGACCGGCCGTCGTCGCCGAAGCGCAGAGCCTGACCCCCGAGTGGTTGACCGCGATGCTCCGCGCCGCGGGCCACGACGTCCGCGTCCGCGGCTTCCGCCATCGCCCGATCGGCACCGGCCAGATGGCGCATAGCGAAAGGATCGAGCTCGACTTCGAGGGCCCGATCCCGCCGGGTTGTCCGGCGAGCATCGTCGGCAAATTCCCGTCGCCGAGCCCCGAGAGCCGCGCATCGGGCGCGAGCGGGGGCTACCGCGCCGAGACCCGCTTCTATACCGATCTCGCCCACCGCCTTTCGATCCGGACCCCGCGCTGCCTCTACGGCGCGCTTTCCGAGGACGAATCGACCTTCACGCTGATCCTCGAGGACATGGCGCCCGCGGTCCAGGGCGACCAGATCGCCGGCGCGAGCGCGCCCTCGCTCGAAGCCGCCGCCCGGAATCTCGCCGGACTCCACGCGCCGCTCTGGAACTCGCCCGAGCTCGATCGCCTCGACTGGACGACGGGCGGCGCGGGCGACCTGTTCGCCCGCTACGTCGAGATGGCGACGCCGGCCTTCATCGAGCGCTATGCGGATCGACTGGCGCCCGAGGACCGGGAGATCCTCTCGCGCTTCGCCGAACGCGCCCAGCGCTGGGTCGCCCGGCGCCCGAAGGACCGGACGTTGGTCCACGGCGACTATCGTCTCGACAACCTGCTCTTTCGCGAGGACGCCTCGGGCCTGGTCGTCACGGCGGTCGACTGGCAGACCCTCTCCGTCGCCTGCGGCGGCCAGGATCTCGCCTATCTGCTCGGAAACGGTCTCGAGCCGGCCGCGCGGCGCGAGCACGAGCCGCGCCTGCTCGCCGCCTATCGCGAGGCGATGGCGGAGCTCGGGGTCGAGCGCTCGCTCGACGAGATCCGCGCCGACTACGTCTACGGTTCGTTCCAGGGCCCCGTCGTGACGGTGCTGGGCGCCCTCGCCGTCGGCCGGACCGAGCGCGGCGATGCGATGTTCATGGCGATGGCGCGGCGATCCGCCGCCCAGGTCCGCGAGCTCGACGCGCTCGCGCTGCTCGACTAGCAACGCCGCGCCCGCGCCGGATCTCGATCCGCACGCGAGAACAGCGAAGCGACGCGCTCCGCGTCGGCCGATCTCCGCGTCAGCCGATGTAGCGGTGGACGATCGGAAGCCGCCGCCCGCCGCCGAACGCCTTCTCGGACGTCCGCAGCACGAGCGGCGTCTGGCGGCGCTTGTACTCGTTGCGGTCGAGGCGGCGGACGATCGATTGGGCGACCTCGTGCGAGCAGCCCGGCGGCGGCACGATCGATGCGCGACTGCGGCCGCCCTCGATCGCCTGCGAGAGCACGTCGTCGAGGATGTCGTAGGGCGGCAGGTCGTTCTGGTCGAATTGTCCGCTCGCGAGCTCCGCCGACGGCGGCTTGTCGATGGTTCGCACGGGGATCCGTTCGCCGCTGCGATTCGCATGGCGCGCGAGGGCGTAGACGTCGCGCTTGTAGACGTCGCCGAGCACGGCGAGTCCGCCGACGGTGTCGCCGTAGAGGGTGCAGTAGCCGACGGAGAGCTCGCTCTTGTTGCCGGTCGCGAGCACGAGGCGGTTCTCCTCGTTCGAGCAGGCCATCAGGATGGCGCCGCGGATGCGCGACTGGATGTTCTGCTGGGTCAGGCCGTAGTCGTCGCGCCGGCCGAAGAGCTGCGCGAAGAGCTCGCGGTAGACGTCGTAGATCGGCGAGATGTCCGCGCGCCGGACCTGGATTCCGAGCCGACGTCCGAGCTCGAAGGCGTCCTCGATGCTGTGGTCCGAGGAGAACGGGCCGGGCATCGCGATGCCGACGACGCGATCGGCGCCGAGGGCTTCGACCGCGAGATGCGCGGTCACCGCGGAATCGATGCCGCCGGAGAGCCCGATCACCGCCCCCGGCGGCAGATCCTGCTTGAGGAAGTAGTCGCGGATCCCGAGCACGAGGCCGCGTTCGAGCTGTTCGACGTCGCTCGGATCGCGCACGTCCGCGAGCGCGCGGCCCGGCCGGTCCGGGAGCTCGCAGATCGCGAGGCCCGTCTCGAAGAGCGGCATCGCGACGTGGACGCTGCCGTCGGGGCCGATCACGCAGGAGCCGCCATCGAAGACGAGCTCGTCGTTGCCGCCGACCTGGTTGACGAACACGACCGCCCGCCCGCAGCGCTTCGCGACGTCGGCGAGCAGCGCGCGCCGCTCGGCCGCCTTGCCGACGTGCCAGGGCGAAGCGGAGGGATTGAGGATGATCTCCGCGCCCTGGGCCGCGAGCTCCGAGACGGGATCGATCGGATAGGGCCGGGTCTGGAACCAGGTGTCCTCGCAGACGGCGAGGCCGAGCAGCGCGTCGAGACCGGGCACCTCGACGGGCGTGCGATCCTTCGCGTTGGCGAAATAACGCTGCTCGTCGAAGACGTCGTAGGTCGGCAGCAGCGTCTTGCTGCGGTGCGTGAGTCGCCGGCCGCCCGCCAGGACGACGGCGGCATTCTCGATCCCCTTCGGTCGCGCCTCGGGCGTGCGGACGACGGCGCCGACCACGATCGCGATCGGCCCCGAAGCCTTGGCGAGCTCGTCGAGCTCGGCCTCCTGGTCGGCGACGAAACGATCTCGCTCGAGCAGATCCATCGGCGGGTAGCCCGTCAACGCGAGCTCCGGCAGGACGACGATGTCCGCGCCCGCGGCCGCGGCCTTTTGCGCGGCTTCCTCGGCGAGGCGGCGATTTCCGGCGAGGTCACCGACGGTGGGATTGATCTGGGCGAGGGCGAGCTTCATCGTGGCGCCGAGGATACCCTGGCGCGGCCGCGCGCGCGCCGGACCGACGCGGGGCACGGACCGGGCGGACCGGGCAGGTCAGGGCGAGTCGCAGCGGCTCCGGTGGATGCCCGCTCCGATGCCGGATCCGATGCAAGGAAGGACGTCGCATGTCCCGGACCGAGATCATCGGCCCTGCTTCGAGCTACTACGTCTCCCAGCGACTGCGACTGCATTTCGTCGACTGGGGCAACGAGACGAAGCCCCCGCTGCTGCTCGTCCATGGCGGCAAGGACCATGCGCGCAGCTGGGATCAGGTCGCCCGGGCGCTTCGCGACGACTACCACGTCATCGCCCCCGATCTGCGCGGCCACGGCGACTCCGCCTGGGCCCAGGGCTCGACGTACACCCTGCCCGAATACGTGCTCGACGTCGCGCAGCTCGTCGAGGTGCTCGGTCTCGCGCCGCTCTCGATCATCGGCCATTCGATGGGGGCCGCCGTCTCCCTCTACTACGCGGGCGTCTACCCCGAGAAGGTCCGCAAGCTCGTCGCGATCGAGGGGATGGGCGCGCCCCCCGAGCTGCGCGAGCTGAACGAGAAGCGCGAGCTCTGGGAGACGACGACGGCCTGGATCGATGCCGTCCGGAGCGCCGCCCGCCGCCAGCCGCGGCGCTATGCGACGATCGACGAGGCGGCCGCGCGCATGCGCGAGGAGAATCCGAACCTGCGCGCCGATCAGGCCCACCATCTGACCGTGCATGGCGTGGCGCGCAACGAAGACGGCAGCTTCAGCTGGAAGTTCGACAACGCGAGCCGCCCGCTCTTTCCCCAGCGACTCGCTCCCGGCAGCCTCGAGCGCCTCTGGCAGCGGATCTCCTGCCCGACCCTGCTCGTGCACGGCAGCGAGGGCTGGCACGGCGATCCCGCGAAGGACGGGCGCGCGGCACACGTCGCCGACGCCGAGGTCCTCGAGATCCCCCAGGCGGGGCATTGGGTCCACCACGACCAGCTCGATCGCTTCGTCGCCGCCGTCCGCCGCTTCCTCGCTCGGGGGGCCTGAGGAGACGACGGGTTCGAGGGGACGCGGGGCCTAAGGGAAATAGACGAAGATCAGCTCGCCGGAGCAGACCGGTCGCTTCACGCCTTCGACCTCGAACTTCACCGCGAGCGAGACCCACATCGCGCCGCCCGGTACGCTGCGCACCCCCGCGATCGAGGCGCCCAGGCGGATCTGCGCGCCGGCCGGAACCGGCTCCCGGAGCCGGAGCTTCTCGATCCCGTAGTTGACGATCCGCGCGCAGTTCGAGACCTCGACGAGCTCGGGCAGGAGCGCGGGGGCGAGGGCGACCGTGAGGAAGCCGTGGGCGACGGTGCCGCCGAAGGGCGACTCGCGCCGC
>CAUJGH010000461.1 GCA_963169575.1 Myxococcota bacterium
GGCCGTCGACGAACGCCCCCGCGCGGGCTCCGAGATAGGCGCCCGCGACGCCGGCTGCCCCGAAGAAGAGCGCGGTCCGGAGCTCGACGTTGCCGGCGCGCCCGTGCTGATAGGCGCCGGAGAGGCTGGCCGCGGCGACGATGAGCAGCGAGCTCGCGATCGCCTGCTTCGGCTCGAGTCCGAAGACGTAGACGAGCAGCGGGACGGTGAGGATGGAGCCGCCGCCGCCGAAGAAGCCGAGGGTCACGCCGATCAGGACGCTCAGGGCGAGACCGAGCGCGAAGCCCTCCATGCTCAGAGGCCCGCGAGCCAGCGTCGATACGACGCGAGGCTGAGCGCGAGATCGGGCGGCGGCGTCGCGGCGCTTCGAAACGATCGCTCGACGAAGTCGATCGCCTGCGCGGCCTGCTCGCGCGTCGGGGCTGCGCCGACGTCGCGGCCGCCCATCGGATGGCCGAGCGCGCTGCCGACCGCCGACTCGAGCTCTTCGCGCACCGCCTCGCGCGGTCGCGCGCCGACCTGGGCCGCCCAGGCGACGAGCCCCTCGACGAGCTCGGCGAGCGATCGCGGATCGGTCTGGTCGATCGGGAGGTCCGCCTCGTTCCAGCCGATCATGCCGCCCGTCAGGTTCGCGACGGGCCCGAAGCCGCGGGCCGCGAGGAGGTCGCAGGCCTTCCGCGAGCGGACGCCGGAGCGGCAGACGAGCAGGAGCGCTCTCCCCGTCGGCAGCTCGGCTGCGCGGGCCTCGAGCTCGGGCAGCGGCAGCAGGGCCGCGCCGGGCACGCGGCCGAGCGGGCCGTGGTATTCGTGGGCGCCGCGGACGTCGACGACGACGTAGTCGTCGAGGCGCACATGGGCTTCGCGGGGCGTGAGTTCGTGATGGGCGCTCATCGGCCGCAACCTCCCCCGAACGCGTCGAGCGGGATCTTGAGATAGGCGATGCCGTTCGCAGCGGGCTCCGGCAGCTCGCCCGCGCGGATGTTGACCTGGATCGAGGGGAGGATCAGCGCGGGCGCGTCGAGCTCGGCGTCCTTCTTCTCGCGAAAGGCGACGTACTGCTCGCGGGTCGTTCGCGCGTCGATCTGGACGTTCTGCCGCTTCTGCTCGCCGACGGTCGTCTGATAGGCGAGCGGGCGGCCGCCGGGGAGATAGTCGTGGCAGACGAAGAGCCGCGTCGCGTCGGGCAGCGCGTAGAGGCGCTGGATCGAGTCGAAGAGCGTCGCCGCCGAGCCGCCGGGGAAATCGCAGCGCGCGGAGCCGTAGTCGGGCATGAAGAGCGTATCGCCGAGGAAGACGGCGTCGCCGATCTTCCACGACATGTGGGCCGGGGTATGGCCGGGCGTGTGCATCGCCTCGAGCGCGAGCGATCCGAACTCGAGACGCATGCCTTCGTCGATCAGGACGTCGAACGGACGGCCGTCGACGGGAAAGGCGTCGCCGAGATCGTAGACGTCGCGGAAGACGCGCTGGATCTCCCCGATCCGCGCGCCGGTCACGCTCTTCGCGCCGTAGCGGTCCTTGAAGAACGGGATGCCCGTCATGTGATCGGCATGGGCGTGGGTGTCGACGACGTAGGGGACCGTGAGCTTCTCCTGCGCGAGGTAGGCAGCGACCTCTTCCGACGAACGCCACGACGTCCGCCCGCTCTTCGGATCGTAGTTGCGCACCGGATCGATGACGACCGCGACCCGCCCGGCATGGACGACGTAGGTCAGCGTCCACGTCTGCTCATCGAAGAAGGCCCGGATCTCCACCTCGCTCCCCCCTGCCCCGCGCCGCTCGAGCGCGCCCGATCTTCGTCCCCGTCGCCCGGCCGAGCGGGGCGGGCCGAGCCGGTCGCCCCGGAAAATGGACCGCTCCCGCGGCGCCGTACCGCCCCATTGCGACGAAGGCCTCGCCTCTCTAATGTGAACTGCGTTCACAATTATTGAGGAGCCTCAATTGGACCGCCAGAAGCTGAACGCCCTCTTCGACATGACCGGCCGCGTCGTCCTCGTGACCGGCGGGACGCGCGGGATCGGCCGCTCCCTCGCAGAAGGCTACGTAGCAGCCGGGGCGAAGGTCGTCGTCGCGAGCCGAAAGGCCGAAGCCTGCGAGGAGACGGCGAAGCATCTGCGCGGCCTCGGCGGCGAGGCGATCGGGGTTCCGACCCATCTCGGCGATCTCGATGCGCTCGGCCGGCTCGTCGAGCGCGCGGTCGCTGCGTTCGGCGGGATCGACGTCGTCGTCAACAATGCGGCGACGGCTCTCGCGCAGCCGGTCGGCGAGTACACGGCCGAGGCCTGGGCGAAATCTCTCGACGTGAACCTGCGCGGGCCGGTCTTCCTCGCGCAGGCGGCGCTGCCTCATCTGAAGAAGAGCCGCCACGCGGCGATCCTGAACGTGCTCTCCGGCGCCGCCTTCCTCTTCTCCTCGCGCGTCTCGCTCTACGGCATCGGCAAGGCGGGTCTCATGTCCTCGACGCGCTCGATGGCGGCCGAGCTCGCGCCGTTCGGGATCCGCGTCAACGCGCTCTCGCCGGGGACGACCGAGACGGACATGGTGCTCGCGAATACCCCCGAGCAGCAGGCCGAGATGACGGCGATCCAGCTGATGCCGCGCATGGCCCATCCGGACGAGATGGTGGGGCCCGCGCTGATGCTCACGTCCGATGCCGGCAGCTTCATCACGGGGCATGTCGTCTTCGTCGACGGCGGGATGGTCCCGCGTTAGGTCGATCGCGGTCGCGGGATCGCAGCGGAGGAGCGGCCATGATCGAGAGCGCGATCCGGCGACCACCCGAGGCGGCCGAAGTCGCCGTCGCCTCGAGCGAAGAGGCGAGCGATGTCGTGGGCAGGGTCGCAGGCGATGTCGCGAGCGCCGCACCGGCGCGACGGGGGCGCCCGGCGCGGCTCTCGCGCCAGCGCATCCTCGACGCCGTCCTCGCAATTCTCGCGCGCGATCCGAAGACGGTTCCGACGATCTCGGCGATCGCGCGCGAGGTCGAGGCGGTCCCCGCCGCCCTCTATCGCCATTTCGAGAACCTCGAGGACATCTTCGACGGTGTGATGGCCGAGATCCTCGCGGCGAGCCCTGCGCAGGCGACCAGCGAGGCCCCCTGGCCAGCCCAGCTCGAAGCGTGGATGCGCGGTCTGCGCGCCCGGCTGCTCCGCCATCCCGCGATCCTCGCGATGATCGGGCGCTCGGGCCGGACCTCGCCCGCCTGGCTCGAGGCTTCGTCCGCGCTCGTCGAGATCCTCGGCCTGGCTGGGCTCGCGGGGCGCGAGCTCGCAGCCGCCTATCTCTGGCTGCTCGAGACGACGGTCGGCCTCGTCCTGCAGGAAGCCATGATGCCGCTGCCCGAGCAGATCGCGAACGCGCGCGCCGCGCGGCATGCATTCTCGCCCGCAGCACGCCGGCGATTCGCGCCGATCGCGCGCGAGATCGAAGAGGTCGGCGGCGAAGAATTCTTCGATTTCGCCGTCGCCCAGGCCATTGCCGCGATCGGGCTGCTCGCCCGATCCGAATCCGAGGAATAGTCCCGATGGACATCGAACGCGCGAAGATCCTGCGCCCCGTGGCCGAGCCCCGCATCGTCGAGCGGATCTATTCGGACGATCAGCACGCCCGGCTGCTCGGCGTCGTGAAACAGAACGGCCCCTGGCCGCTCATCCTCGCCCACCACTTCAAGAACGCCGAGGAGCTCATCGCGACGACGTCCGGGATGATCCCGGAAGGCGTCGAGCCGAAGCTCGAGATGTTCCTCAGCCCGGTCTTCCGCGGCTTCCTCTCCTACGACAAGGTCTGTCTCTACCCCGAGATCCAGGACTGCTTCTACGCCCCGCGCATGCTCGATCTCGTGCGCGCCTACTGGGGCGCAAAATACGCCGAGCCCGACGGCATGCTCTTCAACATCCAGGGCCCGTGCGCGGGCGGCGGCTCGCCGCATGTCGACGCGACCCGCTTTCGCGGCATCACGCTCGAGAACACGCCCGTCTGGCTGATGAACACCATGGTGAAGACCGGCCTCTTCGAGCGCTGGCAGGCCCGCAAGGCCCAGGTCATCGCCTGGTACTACAAGGGCCGGATCGGCGGCGGATTCACCTACTGGCCGGACGGCCCCCACGAACGACCGAAGCAGCTGCGCGCCCCGATGTGGGGCCGCGCCGCCGTCGTCGAGAACGAGATGATGTTCCATACGGCCGAACCCTGTGGCCCCGCCGATCAGCGCATGCCCGCCGGACTCGGCTTCGACTCCTTGATGGGCCCGGACCCCGAGCGCGATGGCGCCTGGCAGATCACGACCCGCGGCGAGGTCATCCAGCGGATTCCGGAAGAGGAGTTCCGCTTCCTCGTCCATTGGGGCGCATCGGTCTACCGGGATCTCGACGAGCTGAAGACCGCGATCGACCACACCGACGACCTCTCCCACGACCGGATCTTCGAGATCCTGCTCGCCGATCTCGCGACGCGGGGCGTGCCTTGCGAGACGCCCTCCGACCCGATGAACGACAGGCGCTTCATCGCGCTGCTGAACGATGTCTACGGCATCGATCGCCCGCTGCATTTCCCGCCGGAGCCCGAAGAGCGACTCGCGGGCTGAGAACGCCCGAGCCCTTCATTCGAATGCGCCGTGGAGCGCTCGAGAGATCGGGGGGAGGGAGCGCCATGCGATCCGGGGCTGCCGCCCCATCCGGCCCGCCCCTTCCCCTGGTCCGCGACCCGAATCGGGCGAAAACGGCGCAAAATCGTTCGGATCGAGACGCTGTCGACGCTCGCCGGTGTGCAGCCGATCTCCGAAATCGTCCATTCGACACGATTTCGTCGCCCACGAACCTGACCATCCGTGAGATACTGCTCTCGACTCTTGGGAAGGAGCCAGAAGATGAAGCTCGGCAAGCTGATCGCCCTCGGACTCGGAATCGGAAGCGCGGTCGCCCTCGCCCTGACCGTCTCGCCCAGCGATGCGCAGGCCGTCTCGATCACGGTCGGCTTCGCCGGCAACGAGGCCTCGTTCCGAACCCTCACGGACGCCGATCCGGGCCTCGGCTGCTCGAGCGCCGGCGGCGAAGGTCAGCTGAGCTGCGTCGGCTCGGGCTACAACATCGGCAACAACTGGACGCTCGACGACTGGAGCCTCTTCGTCGACCCCGATCCGACGATCAACAACGTCTTCTCGGTCACGAACAACACCGCGGGAACCCAGAGCTTCGTCGTCACGGTGACGCTCCCGAGTGCCATTTCGTTCGGCCCGCCGAGCCTGATCCGGGGCTCGGTCCAGGGCGGCGCGACCGACAACAACTTCAATGGCGTGACACTCTCGAACACGGGGACGACTTCGATCTACGACGGCCTGATCGATGGCGTCTCGGTCCGCACGCTCTTCGACGATCCGACCACGGCCTCGGGCCCGGGCAGCGTCTCGCTCGGCGCCGCGTCCTTCGGCATCCCGGTGCAGGAGTCGGTGTTCGTCGCGACGACGACCTCGATCGCCCTCACGCTCCGCTTCGACCTCTCCGCCGGCGACTCGGCCTCGTTCACGAGCGTCTTCGACGTCCAGCCGGTTCCGGAGCCGGGCACGGCGCTGCTGCTGGGCCTCGGACTCGCCGGCCTCGCAGCGCGGCGCCGGAGCTGAGCGTCCGTCCACGGATCGCTGCTTCGCCGGCCCCCGCCCCGTATTTTCACTGACGCTTTCGGCAAGTGTCGCCGCCGCCGCGCGCGTGTGCGATTGGACGGCGCTACGCCGCTGTGGGCGGCGCAGCGCCGCTGGGACGTGAGCCTGTTTCGACCTAACAGTCATCGATTCGGCACCCCTCGGCCGCCGGCAGATCGCGCTGGGCGGACTGGATTCCCGATCGGGCCCGCGCTCTCGGAGAACGGCGGTCGCAGGATCGCGTCCGCGACATCGCTTCATGACCCGAAAGATTCCAGCGTCGGGACCGATGTTTTTCTGGCACACTCCGCCCGCCCCCGCCCGTCTGACGAAGCGGCCGGACGACCCATGGAGATCCTGCGATGAATGCAGCGCACGCCCTGACTTCCCTCGCGACGAACGTTTCGGACTGGTTCATCGGGCGGAAGTCGGGACCGCATGCCGAGGAGCTCGTTCGCAGGGGTCGCCTCCTCCTCGTGCTCGTCGCGCTCTCGGCCTTCACTCTCGCCTGGACTGCCGCCTACCAGATCTCCTTCGGCTCCCAGTTCGCCGGAAAGGCCTGTCTCGCTTCCATCCCTTTCGCGCTGCTGCCGGCCATCGCGCTGCGCGTCGGCGTCCCGATCCCCTTCATCACGACGCTGGCCGTCATCATCCTCTATTCGATCGCATTCTCGATCACCCTCGCCACCGGCGGTCGCTGGCCGGCCGGACTCTTCTTCCTCGTGCTCGTTCCCGTCGAGGCCGTCGTCCTCGTGGGTCGCAGGGCGGGACTCGCCTGGTCGGCGATCGTGATCGCGAGCCTGCTCTTCGCGGCCTGGACGACGAGCGGCCCCGGATTCTCGCCGCTGCTCGCGGTCTCCGACGCGGAGTCGATCGCGGCCTCCTATCGGATCGCCTGTCTGGTCACGGTCGCGGTCTTCTCGACGGCCTACTTCTACTCTTCGCTCTACGAGCGCACCAATTCCGCGCTGCGGGACTCCGTCGCCGAGCACCAACAGGGCGAGCGGCGCTTTCGCGCGCTCGCGGACAACGCCTACGACCTGATCTCCGAGCTCGACGAATCCGGTCGGCTGACCTACGCGAGCCCGGGGTACGAAGAAGCCGTCGGACGAACGCCCGAAGAGCTCGTTGGACGCAACGTCTTCGACACGATCCATCCCGACGATCTCGATCGCTGTCGGGCGGTCTGGGCGAGGTTGCTCGAGAAGGGCTCGGCCCAGGACGAGGCGATCCGCTTCCAGCTCGTCAATCGGGGGCTGCGCTTCTTCGACGTCTCGCTCCGCTCCTACCTCACGGCCGAGGGCACACTCCGGGTCGTGGCGGTGACCCGGGACGTCACCCAGCGCCTCGAGCGGGATCGCCTCATCCGCCATCAACAGAATCTCGTGACGATGGGAACGATGGCGGCGGGAACCGCCCATCAGCTCAGCAATCCGGTCGGCTCCATCCTTTCCGCGGCGCAATACGCCAAACAATTCTCGTGGCGCTCCGACTTCGGATCGATCGCGAGCGAATGCTTCGATGGCATCGAGGAAGACGCACGGCGCTGCGCGCTGATCTTGAAGTCGATGCTCGCCTTCGCGCGCGAGGAGCGTGCGGAGCGGTGGGTCGAGAAGCTCGATCTCGTGATCTACCGCGCGATCACCGCGATGCGGACCCACGGCGAGCGCCCGCCGATCGAGATCGTTCCGCACCTCTGCCGGGAGCAGCCGCGGGGCCTGATGAGCCCCATCGAGATCGAGCAGGTGCTGATCAACCTGATGCGGAACGCGACCCAGGCGAACGCGAGTCGGATCGTCGTCGAGTCCCGAATCCGATCCGGCGAGCGGGTCGAGATCACCGTCGTCGACGATGGAACCGGCATCGCCCCCGACGTCCAGGCCTCGGTCTTCGCCCCCTTCTTCACGACCCGCCCGGAGTCGGGCTCCGGGCTCGGCCTGAGCATCGCCCGCGAGATTCTTCTCGACCACGGCGGGACACTCGAGCTGGTCCGATCGGATCGCGACGGAACGACCTTCCGCATCGAGCTGCCGCTCGCGGTCCGCACGGACGCAACGAACGCCTAGCCGCCCCACACGCTCCAGGATCGGCCTCGAGCCGGAGCGCGGTACGGAGCGGGGGCGCGAGGCGTCGGAATCCCCCGAAAGAGCGGCGATTCGGCAGAAGCCGAAAACTCTGCTAGGGTCCGCCTCGATTCGTGCTTCCGATCGGAATTCAGCACGCGGCCGAAACAGGCCCCACTGTCCCCAATCGAAAACCCAATCGTGTTCCGAGACCGACCGAAAGGCCGGATTTCGGGGCGTTTCATCGCCGGAAGCTCCCGAGTCCAGACGATCTGGATCAGGCGCACGGCATGTCGGCGGACCGCACTGACGGCCCCGACGAGGAATTCATTTGAGCAAGAAGATCTATGTCGGCAACCTCCCCTTTTCTTCCACCGAGAGCGACCTCCGGTCCCTCTTCGCACGTCATGGCGACGTGGCCTCGGTCAACGTGATCATGGATCGCGAGACCGGTCGCGCCCGCGGCTTCGCCTTCGTCGAGATGGAGCAGGAAGATTCGGCGCGTGAGGCGATCCGTTCTCTCGACGGGACCGATCTCGATGGCCGGAGCCTCCGTGTCAACGAGGCCGAGGACAAGCCGCGCGGCAACCGCCGCTAGGCGGTCTCCGGGGGCAACCGCCGCCAGGTGGTCTCCCCGGGCAAGCCCGGACTGAATCTGCGGGGCATGCGCCATCGAGCGCATGCCCCGTCGATCCTCCTCCCGCCGCACCGCTCCCCTCGCCGCGCTTCATCCCGCGCCCAGCCAGCGCCCCGTTCCGCGAAGGGAAACCGATGGCCCGCACCCGCGTCTTCGTAAGCTTCGATCGAGAGCACGACGCCGATCTGGTCGCGCTGCTGCGCTCCCAGGCGAAGCGATCGGATTCGACCTTCGAGATCGTCCCGAACGCCGCCGGCGCTCCGCGCGATGACGTCGGAAACGATGCCTCCTGCAACACAGCCAGCGACGCCGCGCGAGCGGCGATCCAATCCGCCGACGAAGTCGTCGTGATCTGCGGCGAGCATTCGTGCGACTCGAAGCGCATGGCCTCCGAGCTCGGCATCGCCCGCGAAGAATCGAAGCCGATCCTGCTCCTCTGGGGTCGCCGCGAGAAGATGTGCACCAAGCCCGAAGGCGCGACCGCCGCCGACGCGATGTACAGCTGGACGCGCGACGTCCTCGAGCGCCAGATCTCGTTCGTGCTGCAGAACGCGAAGCCCCGACCGATCCCCGAGAACTGCAAGCGGATGCAGGGCTGAGGGGCGGATCCGGGATCCGGCGAGCAGCGCCGATTCGAGGCGCTTGCGCTCCCCCGTCGAGGGCTCGACTCCAGTTCTTCATGTCCCCCTTCGCATCCAGAACCGACGCATGACCGATTCGTCCCGAATGGAGGGTCACTCCCGCGTCGAGTAGGCTGGGTCGCCTTCGCACGCGGCGCCTTTCCGGCGTTTCTCGCGCAGCGACTCTAAAGTGGCGATCCGATGCGCTCGATTCTCGTTCGAACCCGCCCGCCGCTCTGGCTCCTGATGCTGCTCGCGACGGCCAGCCCCGTCTCCCTGCTCCTCTTTATTCCGGCCCTTCCATCGATCGCGCATGCGCTCGGCGCCGGGCTGGGCGAAGTGCAATGGCTGATCACGGCGTTCCTGCTCTCGGTCGGATCCATGCAGCTGTTGATCGGCCCGCTGGCCGATCGGCTCGGGCGCCGCGCCATCGTGCTCGTCAGCCTGGTCTGCCTCGCCGCGATCAGCCTCTTCGCGATGACGGTCGAGGACATCCGTCTGATGATCGCGTGCCGGGTGATCCAGGCGGTCTGCTCGGCGGCCCTCAGCGTCGTCTCTCGAGCCGCGGTACAGGACGTGTTCGACGGCGTCGAAGCCGGCCAGGCGATGTCGCTGATCACCCTGTCCCTGCAAGTTCCGGCCTTCGCGGCTCCCGTGATCGGCGGGCTCCTCGTCCAGCATCTCGGCTGGCGCTCGTTGTTCGGGTTCATGGCGGCCTCGGCGATCGCCTTGTTCGGCCTCGCCTGTGTCTATCTGAGGGAGACGAAGTCCGCGGAGCTGCGGGAAGACGCGGCAGCAGGGCGAGCGTTCGAGGCGTACGGGCGCTTGATCGCCAACCCGCAGTTTTCCCGGAACGCGGCGATCCTCGCGCTCTGCGCCGGAGCCTCGATGACGTTCCTGACCGTGCTCCCGTCGGCGCTCAGCGATCTGTTCGGCAAGTCGGCCGACGAGGTCGGGCTCTACGCATCGGCGAGCTCGGTGGCGTCGATCCTCGGCGCCTTGATCGCGGCCCGACTCGTGGTCCGTCTGGGCATGACGAAGCTGATGGCCGTCAGCCTTGCTGGGGTCTCGGCCTACCTCGCGGCGTATGTGTCGCTGCTCGCGATCGTTCCCCTGACGGTGATCAATCTGCTGCTGGCCCTGCTCGTCGTGTCGTTCTGCCAGTCGATCGTGGTCTCGATGGGCTTCGCAGAGGCGCTGAGCGCCGACGATCGATTGCGGGGGACGGCTTCCGGCTTCGCCGGCGCGCTCGCATCCATCGCTTCGGCCTCGTTCGCCGCGCTCGGCGCGATGTCGTATGCGGCAGGTCCCGTGCGGCCCCTGCTGATCGTCTTTGCCTGCTTCGTTCTCGCGCTAGTCGTTCTCGCCGTTCATGCCGCCCGCCCTCATCGGGATCGGGATGCGAACTGATACGGCGGCTCCGTCCGGCCGACCGATGGGGCCGCGAATCTGGAGCTTGATCCCGTCGGGATCCTGCAGCTCGACGACATTCTCCTCGAAGCGCTCGACCACGCCTTCGATCCCGAGCGCCCTAAGCGTCTTCGCGACGGCCTTGCGCTCGAAGCCGACGACCTCGACGGCGAAATACGCTTCCGAAGAGCCGGTCTCGAGCGTCACCCGGGCCGGACCTGCCCGGAATGCGCGGGCCCGCCCGTCCGCGTCCGGGTCGGCGAGCAGCTCGCGGTAATAGTCGGCAGACGCTTCGAGATCCTTCGCCTCGAGCGCGACGTGCGCGATCCGGATCGTCTGGAATACGGCCGGACCGTGGATCGCGTCGAGCTCCTCGGCCGGGACGGCGTGGGCGAGTGCATCGAGGCGCTCCCAATAACCCTCCGGATCGGCATCGATCTGGAGCAGGTTTCCGGCCGGGTCGCGCGCCCAGAAATCGGTCGCGATCTCGTAGCTCGCGAGCCGCTCGTATTCCCGATTCAGCGGCGCCAGCTTTCGCGCCATCTCCCCGGGTGAAATTCCGCCGAAATTGAAGCAGGGATGATCGAAACCCGGCGGGCCGTTTTCCGGCGATGCCAGCGAGATCGCGAGATAGCTGGCGCCCATGTGGACCCAATAATGCGGGCTCGGGACCGAGGTCGGATGGGCGACGATCGGCTGGGGCGGCTTCTTCGCCGCCGGCCCGAAGAGCTTCGCGTAGAACTCGCCCGATCTCTGCATGTCCGAGACGCGGATCGCGAGATGGTCGACACCGACGACGTGGGCCGGCTCCGCGCCGGTCGCGGCCCGGGCCGGCGCCGGCGACGGATGCCGATCGTCGACCCGGCGGAAGCCGTCCCGATTGGGCATGCGGACTCCGGCCAGGCGCTTCGCATCCAGCACGGCGTCCTGATCGACGATCCCGTTCAGGGCGAGGATCCAGGCACTGACGGCGTAGACCTCGTCGTCGCTCAGCAGCCCAGGCGCCGGATACGGCATCGCCCGGCGAACGTAATCGAAGAGCGTCGTCGCGTACGGCCAGTAGCTCCCGACGGTCTTCACGGGCCTCGACGTCGCGAGCGTGTCGCGGCCGCCGACGAGCGCATCGTTCGTGCCGCTGCTTCCGTCGAGTCCGTGACAGGCGGCGCAGTGCTCGCGATAGATCGACTCGCCCCGACGAGCCGACCCGCTGCCCGGCGGCAGCCCGGTCCCGTCCGGGAGGATGACGGGCGGGCCGAGCGCGGCGGGGTCGAGCCGTGCTCCGAGGTCGGGCGAGCCGCCGCCCAGCAGCGCGAGGGCGAGCGCGCCGATCGCCGCGCGCAGCGCGAGACGGACCGTCGGGCGCGGGCGAGGACGAAGGCGATGCGAGAGGGCCGGTCGCTGGCGCTCAGGCTTCGACATACGTGTTTCCCACCTTCCCCGAGCGCGAAATCCGCCAGGCCTGGATCGCGTTGCAGTGATAGTTGAAGCTCGGGCCGTGCTCCGCGAGCCACGCGGGTCGCGACGGCTGAACCCGACCGGCGGAATCCGTCGCCCGGCTGAGAATCACGGATTCCTGCCCCTGCCATTCCCAGTCGAATCGGAAGCGGGTCAGGAAGCGATCGAGGACGACGCCGTCGAGCTGCGCGCTGCGCCAGCTCCGGCCGCCGTCGACCGAGACCTCGACCCCGCGGATCGCCCCAGCGCCGCTCCAGGCGAGTCCCTTGATCGCGTACCAGCCGGGCCCCGCCATCGCGAGGCCGGCCGCCGGATGCGTGATCACGGACTTGACGCCCATCGCGAAGCTGAACTGGTCCGCGATGCCGTCGGGCCGCAGATCGGTGTACTTCGACGTCTCCTCGCGCGTCATGGCCGGCTCGGACGTGAGCGTGATCTCGCGCAGCCACTTGACCTGGATGTTGCCCTCCCAGCCCGGGAGAAGGAGGCGCAGCGGATAGCCGTTCTCCGGTCGCAGTCTCTCCCCGTTCTGGTAGAGCGCGATCATGCCGTCGTTCATCGCCTTCGCGAGGGGAACGCTGCGATTCATGCGACCGGCGTCGGCGCCTTCGCAGACGAGCCATCGCGCGCCGGGCGCGAGCCCGGCTTCGCCGAGGAGCGTGCGCAGCGGAATTCCCGTCCATTCGCTTCCGGAGACGAGTCCATGGATCTCGCCGCAGGTCTGTTCGACGGCGACGGGGGCGACCAGCGCGGCGCTGTTGCCCGAACACTCGAGGAAATGCTGCCGCGAGACGAGCGGGTAGCGCTTCAGATCGTCGACCCGGAAGGAGAGAGGCCGGTTCACCCGACCGCGGATCACGAGGCGGTGGGCGGAGGGATCGATCTCGGGGACACCGCTGTGATGTCGCTCGAAGTGGAGCGAGGTAGGCGTGATCGTTCCTTCGAGCTGCTCGAGCGGAGTCCGCGAGGCGCCACTCGCTGGCGCACCCGGCATGGACACGAACCCGACACGACTGACGGCGGCTTCGAACGGTGATGGCGCCCCGTATCGGCTCGGCGGCGCACCGGGCGCTCGCGGCGCGGCGGCGCCGCCGGCCGGCCGCGCCCCGCTCGCCATCGCCGCCGGGGCCCCGATGGTCGCCGTGGTCAATGCGACCGTCGCCTGAAGAAAACGGCGGCGGGTCGTCGCGCTCATGATTGCTCCCCCGTCCGCCTTCGAGCGATCTCGGTCGGGCCCGCGATGCGAGCCGAGCCGACGCGATCTCGAGCGCGGCATTCCCTGACGGCAAAGCAGGATAGGAGCCGACGGGTGGGCTGCATCGATGGGGTCCTCGAAGCCGAATGGCCGGCGGGCCGACGGTCGAGGCGATCCTACTCAATTTTTCTACTTTCGAGTAGAAATTCTACGTTGGCGTAGATAGTCTAGGGCCATGCCCGATCTCGACCCCCTCTCGAACCCGAAGACCGCACGCTGGGAGCGTCGGCGGCTCGAGATCCTCGCCGTCGCCGAGGCAGTCTTTGGCGAGAACGGCCTGGCCGGCGCCCGGCTCGAAGAGGTCGCCCGCCGGCTCGGGATGCGCCGGCCCTCGCTCCTCTACTACTTCGCCGACAAGGACGCGCTCTACGACGCGGTCTTCGCCGACATTCTCGACGCGCTCCGCTCGCGCATCGAGGCGGCGCGCTCGGCCGACGATCCGATGGCGCGCATGGAGGCGATCGCCTCCGCCTGGGTCGACTTCCTGAGCCGGCGTCCCTGGGCGGCCCGCATCCTGCTGCGCCAGATCGCGGACGAGCTGCCCCCCCGCAGCAGCAGCGTGCAGACGCGCTCGGAGCAGATCCTCGCGTCGGTGCGCGAAGAGATCGAAGAAGGCGTCGAGCTCGGGCTCTTCAAGCCGATCGACGCGGGCGTCTTCGCGACGGCGATCGCCGGCACCTCGATGTTCTGGGTCACGGCGCAGCCCGTCGTCGAACGATCGCTCGGCTTCGATCCCCTCGCGCCCGAATCGCTCGAACGCTTCCGAGAGGTGCTCGTGCTCCTCACGCGTCAGATGCTGGGCGCCGGCGACGGCCATTCCGAAAGGAGTCGATCATGACCATCGAATTCGCTCCGCTCTGCGACGCGCTCGGCGCCGAGGTCCGTGGCCTCGACCTGAAGCGCCTCGACGACGCCGATCGCGCGCGACTCGCAAAGGCCCTGCCCGAGAACGGCGTGCTGCTCGCCCGGGGTCTCGACCTCACGCCCGAAGATCACGTGACACTCACGCGTGTCTTCGGCGATCCCGACATCCACCCGATCGAGGCAATCCGGCTCGAGGGCCACCCCGAGGTCATCGTGCTCGCCGCCGGCCGCTTCGATCAGATCCGCGAAGGCGACCCGGGCGCGGAGGATCTCGTCGGCCAGATCTCCTGGCATTCGGATCTGACCTATACCGCGTTCCCGAGCCGCGGCGCGCTGCTCTACGCCCGCACGATCCCGCCCGAAGGCGGCCAGACGGGCTTCATCGATCTCGCGAACGTCTACGACGCTCTCCCCGACGGGCTGAAGCAGCGGATCGAGGGCCTCGAGGTCGTCCACAGCCTCGGCCCCCTCCAGCAGGCGATCCACCAGGCCGCCTCGACGGACTACGCCCGCGATCCGGCGACCGTCCCGGACTTCGAGCCGGTCGTCCATCCGCTCGTGCATCGCCATCCCGAGACCGGCCGCCGCGTGCTCGACATCAGCCCCGCCTTCGCGCAGTCGATCGTCGGCCTCGAGGAAGACGAGAGCGCAGAGCTCCTGCGTGAGCTGCGCGAGTTCGCGACGCAGCGGCGCTTCAGCTATTTCCATCCCTGGCAGGTCGGCGACCTGATCATCTGGGACAACTGGCGCACGATGCACGTCGCCACCGGTCACAAGCGTCGCCATCGCCGCGTCATGCACCGCACGACGCTGCGCGGCGGGGTGGCGCTCAGCGCCTGAAGAGACCCCTGCGCGCACGGGTGCCCCCGCATTCGACGCGACCTTCTGCGCGCCACATGCAGCTCATGCCTTCGTTTCGGAGTCGATCACGATCGGCAGGGATTGCAGGCGGCGGATCCCCATGCTCGGCTTGTGCCTCAGCGCTGCGGGATCGCAAGCGAGCGCGATCCGATCGGCGTGCGCTCGCAGCGCCTGCAGGGCGACGCGCGTCTCCATCCGGGCGAGCGCCGCGCCCAGACAGAAATGCTTGCCCAGCCCGAAGCCGAGATGGGTCTTGATGTTCGGGCGATCGAGTTCGAAGCGCTCCGCTCGGGGAAACTGGAACTCGTCCCGGTTCGCGGATCCCCAGAGCAGGGCGACCGTGCTGCCTTCGGGCAGGGAGACGCCCGCGAGCTCCGTATCGCAGGTCGTCCGGCGGAGATTTCCGATCGCCGGACCGTCGAGGCGGATGCACTCCTCGATGAACGCCGTGACGATCTCGGGCTCTCCTCGCATCCTCGCCCAGAGGGCGGACTGCTGCGTCGCGTGATGGATCGCTGCCGAGATGAGACCGACCGTCGTCTCGACTCCGCCCACGACGAGCTGGAACAGGATCGCCACCGCCGCCCATCGCTCGAGACCCTCATCTCCTCGCTCGGCTGCCTGAACCGAGCGAGCGAGATCGCCGATCACGTCGTCCTTCGGATGCGACGAAGCCGCGTCGAAGCAGCGCTCGAGATAGCCGTGGAAGCGGTTCGTCTGCTCCATGTCCTCGGCGAGCTCCTTTGCGTTGGCAAGCCCGCCGGCCATCCGGAGCGCATGATCGGTCCAGCACTGGATCTGCGCCTGATCGTCGAGCGGGAGTCCGATCAGCCGCGTCGTCAGCTCGAGGGGAAGCGGAATCGCGAGAGACTCGACGACGTCGAACCGATCGAGCCCCGCGACGCGGCCGACGCAGCGCCGGGCGATTTCCGAGGCGAGCTGGGACATCCGCTCCATCCGCGAAGGGGAGAAAGTCCGCCCGACGACACGGCGATGGCTCGCATGCACCGCCCCATCGGCGACGCCGAGGACGCGGGCCTGCGGCTGGTCGACCAGCTCGGTCTTCAGCAATCGCGCGCGCCCCGCCTCGTCGCGCTGCACGATTCCGCGCAGCTCCGAAGAGTAGGTCTGCGCATCCCGGCTCACCCGGAGCACGTCCGCGTAGCGACTCACGAGGAAGTATCCGGCCTCGGGCACCGCGTGGACCGGCGATTCCCGCCGAAGCCATGCCCAGAGCGGATGGGGATTCTCGACGACGTCCGGATCGACCGGATTCCACATGGCGGGCGTCCCTTCGTCGGAGAAGGTCGCCGACGGATTCCGCGCGCCCCATCGGCGGATCTGCCAATCCCGGCCGTCGAAACCGACAGCCGCGCGCGGTCAGCCCGCCCTTCTCCCGTTCGGCAGGGTCGCATGCAGGGCGAACTGCTTGCGATAGGCCGAGGGCGTGAGTCCCGTCTCGCGCTTGAAGACACGGCGGAAGAACGCGACGTCGTCGTAGCCCACGTTGCGACCGATCTCCTCGACTCCGGCATCGGCCTGCTCGAGATCGTGGCGAGCAGCGCGAATCCGGAGCTTCTGGAGATATTCGACGGGGCGCAGGCCAGTCGCGGATCCGAATCGCCGGATGAAGTTGCGAGGACTCATGCCCAGCCGCTGAGCGAGCGCGTCGAACCGAATCGATTCTCGACAATGGGCATGAATCCACTCTTCGGCACGAGCGATCGCTGCATCGGCATGAGCGCTACCGATCGGGAGGACCGAAAAGCCCGCCTGACAGGCGCGCGGCATGTCGACGACGAGCGAGCGCGCGCACTCGAGCGCGACCTCACGACCGCAGAGCTTCTCGACGAGGAAGAGGGCCAGGTCGATCGACGCGTGGACTCCTCCCCCGCAGCAGATGCCTCCGTCTTCCGTCACGAGCTGCTCCGGCTGCCAGAGAACCCGAGGGAATCGGATGCGATAGTCGGCGGCCAGACCCCAATGCGTCGTCGCGCGGCGGCCATCGAGGATCTCCGAGGCCGCCAGCAGCGCGACCCCCGAACACACGCCTGCGACGCGACTTCCGCGCCGATGCGCGTCCCGGATGAAGGGGATCAGCTCGGCATTCACCGCCAGCGCAGACGCCGGGTCCAGCCCGATCGACGGAACGAAGACCAGGTCGGTCTCGCCGACGTCCTCGAGCGCTTCGTCGGGCAGGATCGTGTAGGGGGCGTCGGGCCGAACCGGTCTTCGGCCGGGCGTTGCGGTCCGCACGCGGAAACGCGGGCTCTCGGGCTTCCCCTGAAGGGCGTTCCAGAGCCTTCCCGCGTCCCGGAAGACCTCGAGCGGGCCCAGCGCGGTCGAGGCATGACCGCCATCTGTCAGGAGTACGGTGACGTCGAGCATCGAACCTCTGGCAGGATGCTCCCTGACCAATGTCCATCTCGCCAGTGTGCCCCTACCCGATCCCGCGACAGAATGGGTCCCATGTCCGGAGGATCCGCTCCGGACGCCGACGAGGAGACGACCCATGCGTAAATTCATGATCGAACGGGAGATCGAAGGCGTCGGGGCCTTCGATGCGTGTCAACTCCAGCAGGCCGCCGAGACTTCGAACTCGGCGCTGGCTCGGCTTGCGCCCCGGGTGCAGTGGCAACAGTCGTACGTGACGGGCAATCGAACCTACTGCGTCTACCTCGCGGAAGACGAGTCGGCGATTCGCGCGCATGCCGAGCTCAGCGGCTTCCCCGCCAACCGGATCACCGAGATCACGTCGGTCATCGATCCGTCGACCGCGGCCGCGCGCCGAGCCTGAGCGCCGACCGCGTGACGCGCAGCGATGGATGCGCCGCTTCATGGATTCGCCGTGCGCCCCGCCGCAGGAGACCCTCGCCTTGAAGACGCTCTTCCCGCCGATCGACTTCGACACGTTCCACCGCGAAGTCCTGCCCGCGCGCATCGCGGCCGGCCACGGCGCGCTGGCCGCCCGTGCGATCGCGGGCCTGCCTCCGCTCGCTTTCCGGCTGCCCGACGGGCGCGCGTTCACCTTCTTTCCCCGACCCGGCGGCGTCGAGCTGCGCCCCGGCGTCGAAGATGCAGGGACGCTCGTCGATCTCTCCCTCGCGGCCTGGGAGGCTTTCGTTCACGAGATCCGGACGCTCTATCGCCTCTACTACACCGGAGAGCTGACGTTCGCGCACGGCGACTTCGAGGGTATGAACGCCTGGGAGCCTGCGCTCCGGGCGTTGTTCCACGGCCGGCCCGTCTTCGACGCCGCCGACCTCGACCTGCGCGACCGCAGCGGAGATCCACTCGACCTGCAGCGCACCTTCACGCTCGACGACGACGACGAAGACATGCGTCATTTCCTGCGCGAGGCGGGATTCCTTCACGTCCGGGGCGTCTTCTCGCCGGACGAGATCGAGACGATGCGCGCGGAAGCGCGCCGCCTCGCAGAAGCCGCCAGGCCCGGCGACCGTAATTCCTGGTGGGCGATCACGGGGGCCGGCGAGACCGCGCTCTGCCGCGTCAACTACGCCGGCCTCGCCTCGCCGCGCCTCGGCGCACTCGAAGAAGATCCGCGCGTCCGCCGGCTCGCGACGCTCGGCGGCGAAGTGGTGCGTGCGGTGCCCGATCGCATGGACGGCACCTTCGTGCTGTTCAAGCTGCCCGACGCGCGCGAGGGCATGGCCGATCTGCCCTGGCACATCGACTGCGGCTTCGGCGGACACTCGGTCTTCTGCCCGTCGGTGCTCGTCGGCGTCCAGCTCGACGCCGCGACGCCCGAAACCGGCCAGCTGCTCTTCGTGCCCGGATCCTGGCGCACGGCCTGTCGCCAGGTCGCGGACCCGGTAAACGACGGGATGCCCGTCGTCGCCGTCGAGACGGCGGTCGGCGACTGCACGGTGCACATGGGCGACGCGCTCCACGCGGCGCCTTCGCCGAAGGGAGCGGGGCCTGCGCGCCGAACGCTCTACGTGCAGTTCTACCATCCGGCCGTGTTCGGCGTCGTCGAGCCCGGGACGGGCTTCAACGACGTGATCTTCGATCAGGACGCCGTGGTGCCGAAGTCGCGTCCCGAGGCGCCCGTGCCGGACGAGACGTCCGCGTCGGCGCGGATCGAGGCGTGATGCTCGAGGCCTACTTCGATTACCGCAGCCCGTTTCCCTATCTCGCGATCGGGCGGGTAGCCGAGCTCGCGCAGCGCCACGGCATTCGCGTCGAGTGGCTCCCGATCCGGCTCCCGGCGCTCGAGAGCTACGGCGAACGGCCGATGGGACACAACTTCGCAAAGCGCAACGCCTACGTCGGCATCGATCTGCAGCGCTGGGCCCGGCGCGTCGGCCTCGAGGTGCGCACGCCGCCGGCCCTGCTCCGGCGCCTCGAGAGCCCGCCGGCACGCCAGACCGTGCTCGGCCGCGACCACCCGCTCGACACCGAGCTCGCGCTGCGCGGCGCGGTGGTGGCGCGCCGGATCGGCTGCTTCGACGCCTATCACCGCTCCCTGTCTCGCGCGCTTTGGACGGACGGTGAGGACGTGACGCAAGACGAGGTCGTCGCCCGGGCATTCGAGCGGGCAGGTGCGGACGGCGGCGAAGCCCTGCTCGAGGCGAAGTCCGACGGGGCGGGCAATGAGCTCGCTCGGCTCACGCGCGAGGCGGACGAGCGCGGTGTCTTCGGAGTGCCGACGTTTTTCGTCGGCGAGCAGATGTTCTGGGGCCAGGACCGGCTCGATTTCGTCGACGAGGCTCTCGCGGGCCGTCAGAGCGCATAGCGTCCTCCGCCCATGCACCCGGGTCCGGCCCTCTTCCGCTTCATTCCCCGGCGAGCACCTCGCGCAGCGCGTCGATGAAGCGGCGATTGTCCTCGGGCAAGGCGGTGGTGATGCGAACGAATCCGGGTCCGAGCATCGGATCGTTCAGCGGCTTGATCAGGATATCCCGTTCGCGAAGCTTCGCGGCGATCTCTGTCGCGTCATGCGGCGCGAGGTCGGCGAGGAAGAAGTAGGTCCGGGTCGGGTAGGTGCGCACGCCCAGCGGCGCCAGCTGCGCCGCGAGCGCCTCCGTCCAGACCCGCAGCTGGACGACACGGTCGCGAATCTCGTCTTCGCGGAGAAGCGTGGCGATGGCCGCCGCCTGGCTGGGTCGAGCGAGCGGGTAGGCATCGTTGTGACCGTTCAAGTCGTCGGCGATGTCCTCGGGCAGGATCGCATAGCCGATCCTGAACCCCGCCAGACGATGAGCCTTGGAAAGCGCACGGGGGACGAGCAGGTTGGCGTACCGGGGTACCCGAGGCGCCGCGGATCGTCCGGCCATCCCGATGAATGCCTCGTCGACCAGGAAACGGGTATTCGGGCGGTGGCACAACAGTTGCTGCAAGCGCGCCATGTCG
This sequence comes from Myxococcota bacterium, assembly GCA_963169575.1. GTDB lineage: Bacteria > Myxococcota_A > UBA9160 > UBA9160 > UBA4427 > UBA4427. Next base: position 20,171 of record CAUJGH010000461.1, read on the forward strand.
AAGATGCCGCCGTTGGGTTTGTTGGGATTCACGATGACGGCGAGTGTGATGCCCTCTGAAATCTTCAGACCGCCGAGATCGAACGTGACGTCCTCCTCGGGGAGCAGGCGGGTTTCGGTTCGCTTGCGGCGATCGGGCGACGCAGTGAGACGCGAGGCGATGTGGGAAGACACGCGCAAAGGCCGCTCCAGCCCCCGCGAATCCTGTATCCTCCCGCTCCCGTTCCGGGATCGCTCGAGGATCTCATCGTTGACCGCCCTGCCCCTCCGCCGCATCGCCTTCGAATTCGACGAACGGACGCCCTTCCAGTGGAACCGCCGCAATCCGCATTTCGGACTGCTCGGAAACACGGTGAGCTTCTTCGCGCAGCCCTTCGAGCGATACATGGTCGCCGCGATGCGCGAGGCGCGGCCCCGGATTGCCGATCCCGCGATCCGCGAAGAAGCCGAAGCCTTCCTGCGACAAGAGGCGCAGCACGCCCGCATCCATCGCCTGCATGTCGAAGCTCTGATCGCGCAGTACCCGGGCCTGCAGCAGACCCTCGACGCGATGCAGGCCTCCTACGACGCGCTCCATGCCTCGCAGCCGCTCGAGTTCCATCTCGCCTATGCCGCCAACATCGAAGCGACCTTCGCGCCGCTCTTCGGGACCTGGCTCGAGCATCCGGCCGAGCTCTTCGACAACGGCGAGCCGCGGGTCGCGGCGCTCTTCCTCTGGCATTTCGTCGAGGAGATCGAGCATCGCGCCTCGGCGTTCCGCGTCTACAACGCGGTCGTCCCGAGCCGGCTCTATCGGCTTCGACAGCTGCCGCGGGTGATGCGGCATGTCCGGGAGGTCGGTGAGATCCTCGCGGCGGGCTTCAACGCCCATGTCCCGCTCGCGGAGCGGCTCGTCGACGCCGGCGGCCCCCGCGTCGCGGAGGCCTTCGCCTCGATCCCCGCGCGCGCCCGGCAGCGCATGAACCTGCGCCTGCTGCTCTCGCAGTGGCCCTATCACGATCCGGAGCGCGAACGCGTTCCGCCGATCGCGACGCGCTGGCTCGAGGCCTACGACGCAGGAGGCGACGCCGCGAGTTGGTACGCCCCGCCCGCCTCCTGATCCGAACCGGCGCCGCGAAACGCGCCGTCGGCCGTCGCTCGAGCCGCCACCCCGCCCACGACCGCGATCCGCACGAACATCATCCGAGAGAGAGGTCCGAAATGGCAGATCGAATCACCACGCAGTTCGCGATCATCGGCGCCGGCGCAGGCGGCCTTTGCGCGGGCATCCAGCTGCGCAATTCCGGCCGGAACGATTTCCTCATCTTCGACCGCGAGCCGAAGGTCGGCGGGACCTGGTACCGGAACACCTACCCGGGCGCCGCCTGCGACATCGCCTCCCATCTCTACTGCTATTCCTTCGCGCCGAGCCCCGACTGGTCGCGCCCCTTCGCACCGCAGCCCGAGATCCAGGCCTACTTCGAGAAGATCGCGACCGACTTCGGCCTGCGGGACCATCTCCGCCTGAGTGTCGGCGTCCGCAGCGCCTGCTGGGACGAAAGCCGTGCGCGCTGGCGCCTCGCCCTCGACTCGGGCGCCGAGGTCGAGTCCCGCTTCGTCGTGAGCGCCCTCGGCATGTTCGGCCGCCCCTCGATTCCGGCCCTCCCCGGCCTCGCCGATTTCGCCGGAACGCGGTTCCACTCCGCCGAGTGGAACCACGACCACGACCTCTCGGGCGAGCGCGTCGGCGTCATCGGCAGCGCCGCCAGCGCCGTCCAGTTCGTTCCCGAGATCGCGAAGCAGGCGAGCCAGCTCTTCGTCTTCCAGCGCACGCCCAACTGGGTGCTGCCCAAGGAAGACGTCCCGTACACACCCGAGCAGCGCGAGGCATTCCGCCGACAGCCCGAGCTGATGGCCGAGCGGCGGCAGAACCTCTTCAACCTCGTCGAGTACAGCCTCGAATACGAGCGCAAGGATTTCTCGGCCGTGCCCGAGGAGATGGGCCGCAAGGCCCTCGAGGTCGTGCGCGATCCCGTGACCCGGGCTCGGCTCACGCCCGATCATCCCTTCGGCTGCAAGCGCCCCCTGCTCTCGAACGACTATCTCCAGACGTTCAACCGCGCGAACGTAGAGCTCGTCGTCGACCCGATCGATCGGATCACGGCGGACGCCATCGTCACGCGCGATGGCCAGAGCCGCCCGGTCGACACGATCGTGCTGGCGACGGGCTTCGAGACGACGCGCTATGCGAGCGCGATCGAGACCGTCGGCCGCGGCGGTCGCCGGCTCGACGAAGTCTGGGCGGAGGGCCCCGAGGCCTACCTCGGCCTGACGACGAGCGGATTCCCCAACCTCTTCATGCTCTACGGCCCGAATACCAACGGCGGCAACTCGATCATCCTCATGCTCGAATACCAGGTCGAGTACATGATCCGCCTGCTCGACGCGGCCGAGAAGGAGAACGCCGATTGGATCGACGTCCGCAGCGACGTCCTGCGCGACTACAACGATCGGCTCCAGCAGGAGCTGGCCGGCATTCCGGTCCTGCAGGCGAGCTGCAACGGCTACTACCGCTCGCCGTCCGGCCGCATCGTGACCCAGTGGCCCCACAACTTCGCCGCCTACCGCGCGCGGATCGACGAGGACAGCCTGGCTTCGTTCGAGACGGGGCGGGGATCAGCGTGACGCTTTGACGGTCTCGTAGCTGTTCATCAGGTTGCGATAGTCGGGGATGTGGTTCGAGAAGAGCGTCCCGAGGCCCGCGACGTCGTTGCGCCAATCGCGATGCAACTCGCAGGCGACGGCGAACCACGTCATCAGCTGGGCGCCGGCGGCGGACATGCGATCCCACGCGGATTGACGCGTCAGCTCGTTGAAGGTCCCCGACGCGTCGGTCACGACGAAGACGTCGAAGCCCTCCTCGAGGGCCGAGAGCGCCGGGAAGGCCACGCAGACCTCCGTCACGACGCCCGCGATCAGCAGCTGCTTCCTGCCGGTCGCCTTCACGGCCTTCACGAAACCCTCGTTGTCCCAGGCGTTGATGTTGCCCGGGCGCGCGATGTAGGGCGCCTTCGGAAAGAGCGCCTTCAGCTCTGGAACGAGCGGTCCGTTCGGCCCGTCCTCGAAGCTGGTCGTCAGGATCGTCGGCAGCTCGAAATACTTCGCGAGATCCGCGAGCGCGAGGACGTTGTTCTTGAACCGATCCGGATCGATGTCGCGGACGAGCGAGAGCAGGCCCGTCTGATGGTCGACCAGCAGGACCGCGGCGTTCTTCTTGTCGAGTCGGACGTAGGGTCGGGACACGTCTTCTCCTTTCCTCGGTGGGGGCGCCTGGATGGATGCCCTTCTCGTCTCGGGGCGACGCAGACCGCGCCTCAATCCGCCACGTACCGCCCCGTGATCAGCGGCAGATCCGCATACGTTCGAATCCCCGGCGCCGCACCGCAGACCGCCGGGATCGCGTTGACGACCGGCATCGCCGTGATCGGGTTCGCGAGGTCGGCGACGCGGCCCGAGGCGATCTGCTCCTGCGAGGGGCTGAACTTGACGCGCGTATGGATGTTCGGGCTGCCCTCGACCTCCATCGTATAGCCGTGGTGGACGGGCCATTCGGGCTCGAGGCCCTTGCCGGCGTTCCAGACGACCTCGAGCTCGATGACCGAGCGATCGCCAACCATGCCGCGCCAGGTGCATTTCTGCCCGGCGAGCGAGCCCTGCGGCATCGTGAAGCCCTTGATCGTGCGCTCTTCGGGCGTGACGGCGGGCTCGTATTCGAAGGCGACCTCGCGCAGGGGGATGCGCAGCATGTTCGCCATGACGTCGACGCATTCGGCGTATTGGCCGAGGACCTGCCGGTTGATCTCGGTCCATTTCGGATCGGGGTCGAAGGACCAGCCGAGGTTCGTGTAGTTCGCGATCGCGTCGTAATGGGTCAGGTCGACGGATTCCAGGAAGCGGATCTTCTTGAAGTCGCGCGTCGCGCCCGCCATCAGCGCGGCGATGAAGTTCGCGAAGCCGGGGAAGATGCCCGAGCCGAAGACGCTCGCTCCGCCCTTCTTCGCGGCCGCTTCGATGCGCGCGCGGGGCTCGGCGCCGAGCGTCCGCCCGTTGATGAAATAGCTGCTCGAGACGTTGACGCCGGCCTCGAGCAGGCGGACGACCTCGTCGACGTCGAGCTGGTTCGGCGTGTAGCAGACGCAATCGGGGCGCAGCGCGAGCAGACCGTCGATGTCGCGGGTCGCAGTGACGCCGACCTTGCCGACGCCGCAGAGCTCGCCGACGTCGCGGCCCTCCTTGTCGGGGCTCCAGGCATAACAGCCGACGAGCTCGAGCTCGGGATGGCGGAGGATGCCGCGGGCAGCCTCGCGGCCGACGTGGCCGGTGGTCCATTGGACGACGCGATGGGTCATGGGGGGCTCCTGGGAAATGGATCTGCTCGTCCCACGATCTCGGAATTCGGGGCGATGTGCCAGTCGGCCGGGACGACCGGGCGCCGGCGACCGATCCCGGCGGCCGCCGCGCCCGGCCATCGTCGACCTCGCCGGCCCGCGCGCCGCCGCCTACCGATAGAGCTCGGGCGCAGGCGCGCGGCCGAGCAACACGCTCGCCGCGCGGCCATGGCGCTCGAGGAGCACCGCCTGCTCGGCGGTCGGCGTCGCATGCGCCGCCTGGCCCTTGCGCAGCAGAGCGCAGGCTTCTCCGATCCAGCCCGGCTCGTCGGGCAGATCGAAGAACGCGACGATCCGGCCCAGCGCCGCTGCCGGGTCGCTCATCATCTCCTCGAACGCGATCTCGGCATATTGCCCGGGCGCGAGATCCTGGACCGCCCGCATCCCGCGCAGGATGCAGTCGCTCCAATCCTGCAGGAAGCAGTCGAGGGGCACCGGATGCTCGAAGATCGCGCGGAGCTTCGGCGACATCGGGCGCGCGCCGTCGAGATCGTGCTCGTCGAGATCGCTCCAGCGGATGCCGCTCGCCGTCTGGAGGTCGTAGTGCTTGAATGCGCGCAGGCGGAAATGATGATGAGCCTGCATCGATAGGGCGGCGTCGAGCGGATCGCGGTGGAGATGCAGGAAGCGGCCCTCCGGAAAGAGCTCGACGAGCTCGGGCAGCCAGGCGATCGATCCGCCGCTGCGCTCGATCCAGTGGCGCTTGCCGGCGCGGCGGGCGATCCAATCGAAGAGGAATCGGTACTGCTCGCTGAGGGGGCGCGTCGGCTGCGCTCGGGCGAGCGCCACGATCTCGTCGAACATCGCCGCCGGATCGTCGAAGAGCGGGCCGAGCGGCAACAGCACCAGGTCCGGCAGGACGCCGTCGCGATAGCGGCTCGGATCGATCGGCGCCGGGGCCTTCGCCGCGTCGAAAGTGATCTCGGGGGTTGCGAGATGGACTGCGATCTTCTTCATCTCGCCGGTCGAAGCGAGGCCGCAATCGAGGAGCTCCGCCAATGCCTCGCCCGAGATCTCGCGCTCGCCGAATTTTCCGTAGAAATCGAACGTGACCATCAGCTCGCTGAGGATCGCGACGCTCGGATGCAGGTCGACCATCCTCGAGAGGATCGTCGAACCGCAGCGGCCGGTCCCGACGATGAACCGCGCAGGGGCCGCATCCGCATCGCGCTGCTCCATTTTCCGCCTTCTCCTCTTCGTTGCGCGCGTGGTCCCTGGCGTCGCCCCGCGCACGAGCCCCATCCTCGGCGAACACCCGCGCTACCGTCCTCGAACCGGTCGCCTGCCGCGACGACCCTACCCGATCGAGAGGCCCCGAGCATGACCCCTGCCCGTATCGACATGGACGACCGGATCGCGATCACCGATCTGCTCGCCGCCTACTGCCATGCGATGGACGCCTCGCGCGCCGATCTCGCCATCCGCCTCTTCGCGGACGACGCGATTCTCGAAACCCCCGTCGGAAACGCCACCGGCCGCGCTGCGATCCTCGCCTGGATCGAAGGCCGCCTCGCGCTCCGGTCGAGCGTTCATCAAGTCGGCCACTATCTGCTGAACCCTCTCTTCGCCCGCACGAGCGAGACCCGCATCCGCGTCCGCAGCATGCTGCTCTACACCCGCCAATCGCTCGAGGAGAACGGCCGCAGCGAGCTGCTCAGCACGGGGATCTACGAAGACGAGGTCGAGCGATCGGCGGGCCGATGGCGATTCGTTCGGCGCTGCTGGCAGCTGAAGACGCCGCTCGACGACGTCTACTTCGAAGCGTTCTCGATGTAGCCCGCGCGGAGGGGCCCGCACGCCAGTCCCGGTGTCGCGCGCGGATCCGATCCCACGGCGCCGAGCCGAGCCACCAGGCAGAACGCATCGAGATCGGCAGCGCGCCGTCGGAGCGGGCGCGCCCGAACGCACGACGCCATACTGACCCGATGCCGGACACCGCGGAGACGACCTATCAGCTGTCGCGAGGCGTGACGCTCGCCGTCGCGCTCGCGCTCGGCCTGATGCTCGAGCGCCTGCGGCCGCACGCTCGGCTCCGGCCTGCATGGCGCGCGAACCTGGGCCTCTGGGCGGTCGATGGCATCACGATGGCGCTGATCTGCGGAGCGTGCGGCTGGGTCGTCGCCGCCTGGGCCTCGAGGCGGGGATGGGGGCTTCTCCCCTTCGCGGGGGCGCAGACATGGTTCGCGAGTCTGGCCGGAGTCGCCGCGCTCGATGCCGTCTCCTACTTCTGGCACCGCGCGAACCATCAGATCGCGCTGCTCTGGCGCTTCCACCGGGTTCATCACGCCGATTCGAGCTTCCACGTCACGACGGCGCTGCGCTTCCATCCCGGCGAGCTGATCCTCGCCCTGCCGGTTCGGCTCGCCGCGATCGTCGTGCTCGGCGTCCCGCCAGAGGGCGTCCTTCTCTTCGAAATCTCGTTCGGCGTCGCGAACCTGCTCGTGCACGGCAACTTCGATCTTCCGCGGCGTTTCGAACCGTTCGTCCGGAGGATCCTCGTCACGCCCACGCTCCATCGTGCTCACCACGCCGCCGACTGGAACCTGCTCGATACGAATTTCGGCACCGTCTTTTCGATCTGGGATTGCCTCGGCAGAACGTTCTGCGCGAGCGATTCCGGTCGCGTGGTGACCACAGGCCTCCCCGGCCGGTCGCAGTCGGAAGCGCCGACCCTCGCCGAGTCCCTGCTGATGCCGTTCTCCGGCGATCGCAGCGGCCTCGGACGTTGACGTTTCGGCTCGGTTGCGGATCGATCGGCCGGAGCCGAGCCCCGATCTCGACGAGTCACAGGACGCGCTCAGTCCCCGACATCGCGTTCGAGCGTCGCGCGCGCCGCCCGAACGCCTTCCCCGACGCGCGCGCACAAGCGTGCGAAGCAGTCTTCGGTTCCCACGTGCTGATAGGCGTAGACGAAGGCGAGCTGCTCTACGAGCGCGAGAAATTCCGCGTCGCGAAGCGGGTAGATCGCATCGAAGATCGGCTCGAGCCCCACGCTCACTCCGCGATCGATCGCCCCCTCGCGCAGCCTGTCGATGCCTCGCCGAACCATTCGCCTTCTCCAATTCCGGATCGCGGGAATCCTCGGCTGCGCATGAGGCCCTCGAGAGACCATCGAACTTCGCCCTCGCGAAGCGCCGCGAGCAAAGATCGACGCCGGATCGGACGAGGGAACACCACGAGACCGGGAGCGATCGTCGTCGCTCCGACGACGTGCGTAGTTTATCGAACGATGGGGCCCCGGCGACGCGCGCGTCCTCAGGCATCCCGTATCTTTGCAGGCAGGTTCACGAAGATCATGCGGGTCATCGGCATCTCCTCCTGGTCGGGCTCTCGCGTCGCGCGCCCGTTCGATCGATTCGCTTGCAGGCTCTCCTGCACTGGATGACGGGCGGCCAGCGCGCATTTCGACCGTGCGACGAAAACAATCCTGAGGGTGACCTCTCCGGGCCGGGGCGTGCTCGAAGCCCGCCGCGTCGATCGCGGGTAGCCGTTCGTACGGGGCAGAAGGGCGATCGTGCAAGCCGCATTTCCGGCCTCGGGTCCCAGGGGAGCGACTCCCGAAGGAGATCGAGCCGTCGTCGCCGCCCCAACATCGGGTGACCCGGGAGCGATCGCAACTCGCCGATCGAATCTCCGTCTAGCGCGCCGCCGGATCCGCCCGGATCACGAGGTTGCGGATCTCCGTCATGTCTTCCATCGCGAACAGGATGCCCTCGCGCCCGAGGCCGGAATCCTTCACGCCGCCATAGGGCATGTTGTCGACGCGGTAGGACGGCACGTCTCCGACGACGACGCCGCCGACCTCGAGCGTATTCCAGGCCCGTTCGACTTTGTAGAAATCGCGCGTGAAGACGCCCGCCTGCAGGCCGTACCGCGACGCGTTGACCTCGGCGAGCGCCGCATCGAAATCCTCGAACTTCGAGAGCACGGCGACGGGGCCGAACGCCTCTTCGGCGCAGATCTTCGCCGTCGGCGGCACGCCCTCGAGCAGCGTCGCCTCGAGCATCGCGCCCTCTCGCCCGCCCCCGCAGAGCAGCCGCGCCCCCGCGTCGACCGCTTCGCCGATCCAGCGTTCGAGGCGGACCGCCTCGGACTCCGAGATCATCGGCCCGATGAAGGTCGACTCTTCGCGCGGATTTCCGGAAACCAGGGTCTTCGTCTTCGCGACGAGCTGCTCGCGCATCGCGTCGTAGATCCGCGCGTGGATCAGGATGCGCTGGACGGAGATGCAGCTCTGGCCCGATTGGTAGAACGCGCCGAACACGATCCGTTCGACCGCATCGTCGATCTGCGTGTCTTCTTCGACGATCACGGCGGCGTTGCCGCCGAGCTCGAGCACCACCTTCTTCTTGCCGGCGCGCGCCTTGAGGTCCCAGCCGACGTCGGGAGAGCCGGTGAACGAGAGGAGCTTCAGGCGTTCGTCGGTCGTGAACAGCTCGGCCCCGTCGCGGGTGCAGGGCAGGATCGAGAAGGCGCCTTCGGGCAATTCCGTCTCGGCGAGGACCTCGCCGATCACGAGCGCGCCGAGCGGCGTCTTCGAGGCGGGCTTCATCACGAACGGACAGCCGACCGCCAGCGCGGGCGCGATCTTGTGTGCAGCGAGGTTGAGAGGGAAGTTGAACGGCGAGATGAACGAGCAGGGTCCGATGGGCACCCGTTTCCACATCCCGCGGTAGCCGCGCGCTCGCGGCGAGATGTCGAGGGTCTGGAGCGAGCCCTGCATGCGAACCGACTCTTCGGCCGCGATCCGGAACGTATCGATCAGCCGGGTCACCTCCCCCCGCGCGTCCCGGATCGGCTTGCCCGCCTCGATGCAGAGCAGCTGCGCGAGCTCCTCCGCGCGCTCGCGGAAACGCGAGACGCAGTGGTCCAGGACGGCCTGGCGCTCGTAGGCGGCGAGCTTCGCCATCGCCGGCGCGGCCGCCGTCGCCGCCGCGATGCCGCGATCGATCGCCGCGGCGTCGGCGAGCGCGACGCGCGTGACCTCCTCGCCCGAGAATTTGTCCGTGACGGGGAGCGTCGCGGCGACTTCGACGGGGCGGTTCGCGAGGTAGTAGGGATAGTGGGAGCGGACGACGGACATGGCTGCTCCTCTCTCGGTCGACGACCGAAGATCAGACGGCTGCGGCCAGCCGCTTGATCTCGTGGTTCAGGATCGCGTCGTTCTCGGAGTAGTCGACCGGGCAATCGATCAGATGGACGCCCTCGGTCGAGAGACAGTGGGCGAGCATGGGCGCGAGATCGCCGGCCTCGATGACGCGATGGCCGATGGCGCCGTAGCTCTCGGCGTGGCGCACGAAGTCGGGATTGCCGTAGGTCAGGCCGAAGTCGCGCAGCCCCATGTTCGCCTGCTTCCAGCGGATCATCCCGTAGGCGTCGTCGCGCAGGATCAGGACGACGAGGTGCATCCCGAGCCGGACGGCCGTCTCGATCTCCTGGTCGTTCATCATGAAGCCGCCGTCGCCGCAGACCGCCAGGATCTTCCGGTCGGGATGGACCAGTCGCGCCGCCATCGCCGACGGGAGTCCGGCCCCCATCGTCGCGAGCGCGTTGTCGAGCAGGACCGAGTTGGGCAGCCGGGCCTTGTAGTTGCGGGCGAACCAGATCTTGTAGATGCCGTTGTCGAGGGCCACGATGCCGTCGGGGGGCATCGCGCGCCGGACCTCGGTGACGACGCGCTGCGGGTAGACCGGAAAGCGGTCGTCATCGGCCCCGACCAGCAGATGGGCCTCCGCGGCCTGCCGGATCGTCTCGATGCGGGCGAAGTCCCAGCCGGGCTTGGGCGAGATCGATTCCTTCATCTGCCAGATCGCGTTGCCGATGTCGCCGATCACCTCGATCTGCGGGAAGTAGACCGGATCGACCCCGGCCGAGCTGAAGCTCACATGGATCACGTCCTGACCGCCCTGCTGCATCAGGAACGGCGGCTTCTCGATCACGTCGTGGCCGACGTTGACGATGACGTCGGCCGCGTCGATTGCCCGATGGACGAAGTCGCCGGCGGAGAGCGCGGCATTGCCGACGAAACTCGGATGACACTCGTCGACGACCCCCTTGCCGAGCTGGGTCGTGACGAAGGGGATGCCGGTCTTCTCGATGAAGGCGAGCAGCATGCGGGACGTGATCTTCCGGTTCGCACCGGCGCCGAGGATCAGGATCGGCGAGCGCGCTGCCTCGAGGCGCTCGACTGCCCGTCGGATCGCCTTCTCGTCCGGTACCGGGCGGCGCGCATGGCTGCGCGGGATCGGACGGGAACCGGTCAGCTCCTCGGCGATGTCTTCGGGCAGCTCGAGGTGGACCGCGCCCGGCTTCTCCTCCTCGGCCTGGCGGAACGCTTCGCGGATGCGCGACGGAAGGTTGTCCGCCGACGCGATCTGATGGGTGTATTTCGTGATGGGCCGCATCATGTCGACGACGTCGATGATCTGGAAGCGCCCCTGCTTCGAGGTCTTGATCGGCTTCTGGCCCGTGATCATCAGCCTCGGCATGCCGCCGAGCTGGGCGTAGGCGGCGGCCGTGACGAGATTCGTCGCGCCGGGACCGAGCGTAGAGAGACACACGCCGGTCCGGCCGGTCAAACGACCGTAGGTCGCCGCCATGAAGCCGGCCGCCTGCTCATGGCGCGTGAGGATCAGGCGAATCTGCTTCGAACGGGAGAGCGCGTCGAGGAAGGCGAGGTTCTCCTCGCCGGGGATGCCGAAGACGTACTCGACGCCTTCCTGCTCGAGCGCCTGGATGAAGATCTCCGATCCGTTGACGATCATTCGGACCCCCGCTTTCGGGTGACGCCGCACGCTCGACGGTCACGCTCGGCGATGCTCGTTCCATACTAGGACGGATCCCGGACGATGCGAGCGGATGGGCGGAGTACGGCCCGGGCTGCGCCGAAAATGCGCCGGGACGAGGGCAGAACGAGCGGGGTGCGGAAGCCATGCGCGTGGCGCCTCGCGCGGGCAGATGGGCACGCGAGCGGGATCAGAGAGCGATCACGAACCCCGGACTGCGCTTCGGACCGCGACCGACCGACGCTAGGCGCCGCTCGTATCGAAGTTGTACTGCATGCGACGCCCATCTTCCCCGACGACCTCGGCGACGCGAATCGGCCCGGGGCAGAGCACTTCGATGGACCGCGACCAGAACGCCAGGCCGGGACGATTGCGGAGATGGACCTGCAGCTCCCAGGCCCCCGAGAAGCTTCGGAAGACGAGCTCGAGGGCTTCCCGCCCGATCCCCGATCGCCGGGAGCGGGGCTCGACATAGAAGTCGGACATCTGGATGACACCCTCCGCGGGGACCTCACGCACCAGGAGAAAGCCGACCCGCTCGCCCAACCGCGTCACGAAGAAAGGGTGACGCCCGGGCTCGCTCCAGTAGGCCGGGAGGTAGCTGTACTCGGCTGCGGTGGTCGGCCCGACCGGGACCTCTCGGTGATTCGCGAGCTCCAGGAGGTATTCATCGACCAGCTCGGACAGCGCGGGGCGATCGATCTCGCAGACGCGAATGAGCTCGACCATCGGCAATCTCCCTCCGCCTCATCCTCGGGATGCACGACGATCGGGACAAGGCACTGGATGCGTTGGGCCGGACGGCTCCCGGATCACGACGGGGCCGGAGAGTGGTCGTCCCGGTCGCGTCAATCCAGTGGGCGGTGCTCGATCCGCACGCGCCTCGCCTGCGCGGCCTGTCGCAGCTCCGCTGTCGGCGCCGCCGGACTGACGAGGATGATCCGCAGGCCGGGGAGCGCGCCGCTCTCGTTCAGGAGCAGGCCGTTCAAGACGAGTCGATCCGAGAGGTCGGGAAAGGGCCCGCCGACGATGTAGTCGATTCTGCGAAGCCGCCCGAGTCGGAAGCCGTCCGCGAGCTCGAGGGAGAGCGGCGAGGACTCGGGCGTGGATTTCGCCTCCGTCTGGAGGACCCATGCCTCCATCTTCGTCTGCGCATGGATCGGAAAGACCCGCCGGATTGCCTGCCGGGGCGTGGCGGTCTGGCTCACGCGCGCCAGACGCGCATCGAGCTCGGGGGCAGACAGCTTCGTGCCACAGCCTGCAAGCAGGAAGAGCACGAGCAGGCCGACGAGGAGGGCTCGAGTGGGATGGCGCGTCCGCATGGAGGCCCCATCGACCAGCGCGGCAGGCGGCTTGACTGCGAGCATCCCCGGGCGGGCGGCGACGCCCCGGTCGTCTTGCGATCGGACGATCGCGGGTACACTCGAAATCGAGCATCTCCGAAGCGTCACGCGCCCGCAGGATCACGAACGTCGCGCCCGGGCCCGCAGGCACCGCGCCGAGGGATCGGAAGGAGGGGACCATGACCCGGTCCGAGGAGTTCGATGAAGCCCGAACACCCGGTCGGGCGACGCAGACCGCGCTCGCTCTGGGCCTGCTCCTCGTTCCCGGCCTCGCCCTCTTCACCGTCCACGCGATCTCCGGCTCGGCGCCGATCGCCGCCGCCGTCGCGCTTTCGTCGTCTTCGTCGATCCAGCTCGTCGCCGAGCGCATCTGGCCCGCGCGCCCCCTCGCTCCCCATCCCGCTTCGCAGCTCGCGGTCGAGGCCTTCCAGGGAATCGTCTACGGACTGGTGCTCGGGGTCGGGACGATCCTCGTCGTGGCCGCGCTCGTCTCCTCGGCGAAGCAGGGGCTCGGCCTGACCTTCGCTCTCGCGCTGCCGCTCTGGGGGCAGGCGCTGGTCCTGGTCGTCGCCTCGGACTTCCTCGACTACTTCCGCCATCGACACGAGCACGAGTCGAACGGGATCTTCTGGCGCGTGCACTCGGTCCACCACTCGATTCGCGAGTTCTCGCTGCTGTCCGGACTCGCGATCCATCCGCTCGAGCCGGTCTTCACCTTCGCGTCGTACGGCCTCGTCGCGGGGCTGCTCGGCCTGTCGTTCGACGCGACGATCCTCGGCTTCACGATCGCGATGATCGCGATGGGCGCCCAGCACGCCAACACCTGCTCCCGAATCGGCTGGCTCTCGAACGTGATCGCCCACATCGACGGCCACCGCTGGCACCACGACATGGCGCTGTCGCAGGGCCGC
>CAUJGH010000462.1 GCA_963169575.1 Myxococcota bacterium
GCAGACGGCTCCACGTACCATCGCATCGCGTGGCGGCGGCCCGACCCGGGCGAGCAGGCAGCCGAGGTCGCACGCGGCGTCGAGATCGTGCAGGAGGAGAGGATCCTTGCAGGCATCGGCCGCGAATTCATGCCCCCGCTCGATGAAGGCTCGTTTCTCTACATGCCGTCGCTGCTGCCGCAGGCCAGCCTGGGATCTGCCGTCGAAGTGAACGCCAGGCAAGACATGGCCATCGCCAGTGTCGCCGAAGTGGAATCGGTCGTGGGAAAGGTGGGGCGAGTGGAATCCGCCCTCGACCCGGCACCGATCGGAATGATGGAGACCATCGTCGTTCTCAAGCCGGAGTCGGAGTGGCGGCACGTTCCGGTCGAGCGTGTGTTCTCCGATTGGCCTGGGGTGTTGAAATGGCCGCTCAAATGGATCTGGCCCGAGCATCGCGTCATCACGAAGGGCGAGATCCTGAGCGAGCTTCAGGAAAAGACCGCGATTCCCGGAGTTCTGCCGACTTTTCTGCAACCGATCCAGACGCGCCTCGTCATGTTGCAGACCGGCTTTCGCGCCATGATGGGCGTGAAGATCTTCGGGAGCGACCTGAAAGAGATCGAGCGCGTCGGACTCGAGATCGAGCAGTTGCTCCAGCAGGTTCCCGGAACGACCGACATCGTCGCCGACCGCATCGTCGGCAAGCCGTATCTCGAATTCGAGATCGATCGTGAGCGGATTTCCCGATACGGTGTTGGCGTCCGAGATGTGCAGGACGCCATCGAGATCGCGATCGGCGGCATGAATATCACCGAGTCCGTGGAGGGCCGCGAACGCTATCCGATTCGCGTCCGCTATCTGCGAGAGTTCCGGGAAGACCTGCCCGAGCTAGAAAGGATTCTGGTCCCGTCCAGCAGTGGGGCGCAGATTCCCCTGGCGCAGGTTCTCACGATCAAGACCGTCCTTGGCCCACAGGAAATCAAGGGCGAACGCGGTCTGCTCGTCGGTTACGTCACGATGAACACGCGCGACCGCGACGAAGTGAGCGTCGTCGAGGACGCCGAAGCCTTGCTCCAAGACGCCGTGCGGGACGGGCGCCTCGAGCTGCCACCCGGTTACTACTGGGAATGGAGCGGCCAGTTCGAAAATCAGGTCCGCGCCACGAATCGCATGCGCATTCTCGTGCCCGTGTGCCTGTTCATCATGTTCGTCATGCTCTACCTCGGCTTCGAGCGCTGGTGGATCGCGCCCATCATCTACTTCGGCATCCTCGTGTCGGCCGCGGGTGGATTCATCATGCTGGCGCTTTGGGGTGTGAACCTTTCCGTCGCAGTGTGGGTCGGCTTCCTCGTCCTGTTCGGCGTCGTAGACGACGACGGCGTCGTGACCGCGACCTATCTGGAGGGCGTGTTCGCGGGCCGGGAATTCGGTTCGATCGGGGAGATCCGACAGGCGGTGGTCGACGCAGGCCTCAAGCGAATCCGTCCCGCATTGATGACGATTTCGACGACCATCTTCGGCCTGATGCCCATCTTCTGGGCCACGGGTCGAGGCTCCGACGTAATGAGACCGATGGCGATTCCCTCCGTCGGCGGAATGATCATGAGCGTTCTGGTCACCATCTGGATCGTTCCCTGCCTGTTCTCCGCGGTGGAGGAGTGGAAGTGGAAACGCGCACAACGGGCCGCATCGAACGGCAGCGTCGCATGACCCCGCCGGCACCCGCTGTCGGCGCTCCGCTCAAAGAGGAGGCTTGGCACACCTACTCCCCCGAGGTCGTGCTGGAGAAGGTCGGGTCTGCCGCGGCCGGACTTTCTGCGCGAGAGGCAGCCGAGCGCTTCGCCAGCAACGGTGCGAACGCGCTGAGAGTGGGCAGGTCCATCCGTCCACTCCAGATCTTCCTCGGCCAATTCAAGAGTCTCATCATCTGGATTCTCGTGGCTGCAGGCGTGATCTCGAGCATGCTCGGAGAGGGCGTCGATGCCATCGCCATCTTCGCGATCGTCATCCTCAACGCCTTGATCGGGTTCTACCAGGAGTTCAGCGCGGAGAGGTCCATCGCGGCGCTCAAGGCGATGGCCGCACCGCAGGCCAAGGTACGACGCGACGGCCAACTCGTTCCGATTCCGGCCTCGAAAGTCGTGACAGGCGACATCCTCGAATTGGAAGCCGGCGACCTGGTCGCGGCCGACGCCCGGCTTCTGGAAGCAGCCTCGCTCAAGTGCATCGAATCCGCGCTGACCGGCGAATCCGAGTCGGTGACGAAGCAGTCCTCGACCTTTGAGCGGGCCGAGATCCCGCTCGGCGACCGGGAGAACATGGTGTTCATGGGCACGAGCATCGCGGCGGGTACAGCGCAGGCCGTCGTCGTGGCCACCGCAATGGAGACTGAGCTGGGGCGTATCGCCGGACTGATCCGAGAGGCCGGCGTGGAGGAGGCAACGCCGCTGCAAAAGAAGCTCGACGTGTTCGGACGCGTCCTGGCGTGGGCCACGCTGGGCATCGTCGCGCTGCTCTTCGGGCTGGGTTTACTGCGTGGAACGCCGCCCTTCGAGTTGTTCATGACTTCGGTCACCCTCGCCGTCGCAGCCGTACCGGAAGGTTTGCCGGCCGTCGTGACGGTTGCGCTCGCGCTCGGCGTCATGCGCATGACCCGTCGCCGCGCACTCGTACGCCATCTGCCCGCCGTCGAGACGCTCGGCTCGACGACGGTCATCTGTACGGACAAGACCGGAACGCTCACCGTCGGAGAAATGACGGTCCGCGCACTCTACGTCTCTGGGAAAAGCTACGAAGTCACCGGTGAGGGCTACGCACCCGATGGCGAAGTGCGTTTCGAGGGAAAGCTGGCGAAAGGGCCGCACGCGGCACCACTGCTCGAGTTCGCAACCGTCCTTCTCGGCTGCAACAACGCCCATCTCGTGCAGGAGAAGGGAGCGTGGAACGTCGTCGGCGATCCCACGGAAGGCGCGCTGCTAGCGGCCGGCGGTAAGGGAGGTGGAGACCGCGAACGGATCGAAAGAGAGCTACCGAAGCATCTCGAAATTCCTTTCGACTCCGACCGGAAGCGCAGCACGGTGATTCGGAGGATGCCGGATGGGAGGCTACGCGCCTTCATCAATGGCGCGCCGGACGTGCTGATCGAGCGATGCGTAGGCATCTATACCAGTGCTGGAATTCGCCCCATCACGGATGACGATCGCCGGACGATCGTGGCCCAGAATGCAGAGATGGCGCAGCGCGCGCTGCGCGTGCTGGGCTCGGCCTGGCGTGATTTGGACGATGTCGCTCCCGCCGAATGGACGACGGACGACGTGGAGCGCGACCTCGTATTCGTCGGTCTTTCCGGAATGTACGACCCGCCCCGACAGGAGGCCAAAGGGGCCGTTGCCGAATGTCGCGCCGCCGGCATTCGCGTGGTGATGATCACCGGCGACCATCCGCGCACGGCGACGGCGATTGCGCGGGACCTCGGCATCGCTTCAGCGGACGATCAAGCGCTGACGGGCGTCGAGTTGGACGAGATGTCCGATGACGAGCTCCAGAAACGCGCACCCGGGATTCCCGTGTATGCCCGCGTCACGGCCGCACACAAGTTGCGCATCGTCCGTGCCTGGAAGGCGAATGACGCGGTCGTTGCGATGACCGGCGACGGCGTCAATGACGCCCCCGCGATAAAGGGTGCCGACATTGGAATTGCGATGGGAAGATCGGGCACGGAGGTCACGAAACAGGCCGCGGACATGATCGTCACCGATGACGACTTCGCCAGCATCGTCGCTGCTGTCGAAGAAGGCCGCGGCATCTATGACAACATCCGGAAGACGCTCCAATATCTGTTGGCGGGGAACTGCGGCGAGCTGTTGCTGATGACGGCAGCGATCACCATGGGATTGCCAATGCCGTTGCTGCCAATTCATCTGCTCTGGATCAATCTCGTCACCGATGGTCTGCCCGCCCTCTGCCTTGCCACGGACCCCATCGATTCGGACGTCATGAAGCGAATCCCGCGTCGCCGTGGAGAACCCATCGCCGACCGAGATTTCCTCGAAACGATGTTCCTCACCGGGATTCTCACGGCGGGGGTTGCGTTCGGCGTTTATGTACACGTCTTGAAGACGGGAACTCCGGAAACGGCGCGCACCTACGCGTTCGCCACGCTCGTCTTCGCCGAGCTCTTGCGCTCGTTCGGTGTTCGCAGCGAGACCCGGCCCGTCTGGCGTATCCCGGTTTTCTCGAACCTCAATCTCGCCATCGTCGTTGCTCTTTCGTTTGGTCTTCAGGTGTGGAGTCACCACGATGCGTTTCTGGGTCGCTTCCTCAAGACGTCATCGATGACGCTCGTGGATTGCTTCTCGTTGCTGGCCATCTCGGTCATTCCGCTGGCCGTGCTGGAGGCCGTGAAACTGACGCGAACTCGGAGAGGGAACCATGCGTTTGTTCCGGAAAACTTCGGAAAGAATCCAACTCTGTAAATCATTCAGGAAAACGGTGACAGTCCTGGTAATGGGCTGGAAGAGCGTAGAGACCATTGGCCCGCGAATTCCCTGCTTCAGTCGCAAGATGCCCTGCTTCTTCGGTAGAGAATTGGGCTCGGCCAGGCATCGAATTCCCTGCAGGACGGGGGATCTAATGCAGAGACGAATTCCCGACGGCCTGTCTCGAGTGCCATTTCTTGTGCGGCTCGCGCGAGCTCGCAGTCGGGAGGCGATCCATTCGAGAAAGTGCACGAATTCGCGCGGTCTCGCTTCATCGACGAGCCTGATGTCCGCCGATTCGCTCCGGAGCAGGACCTGCTATTCCATCCGGAAAGCATCGGATCGGACCGGCCTCGCCGCGAACGCCGGCGACCCTCCAAGGAGACCGCCATGGCCGAGCTGACGACGAAGCCCCTCCTGCTGCGAGACGTCTTCCCCGACCGACGCGCCGTCGTCGAGCTGCTCGAGCGCGGCGCGCCCTACCGGCCGCTCGGGGGCTGGATGCGGCCGGGGCTCGATCCGGATGCCGAGACGAGCGTGATGTGGTTCCAGGCGGATTGGGTCCACGACGATTTCGTGCTGCCCGGGTCCGAGCTCTTCCTGCGCAACCCGAAGTACTTCGAGGCGACCCGGCGCTATTCGGGCATGGAGGAGATCGTTCCGCATAGCGTCTACGTGAACGTGATGGCGAACCTCTGCGAGTCCGGGCCCGCGCATACCGACAACCCGAAGTTCCGCGGTCGCGAGCGGAAGAACACGCCGATGTGGCTCCTGCGCCTGATGTTCTGGTCGGGGCTCTTCGAGCGCTGGTCGATTCCGCAGGCGACCGCGATCTACTGGCTCGACGACGTCGCCGAGGGCGGCGGGCTCGCCTACTGGGCGGACGGTCCCGAGAAGCCGCCGCTGCGCCACGTCGGCGCGATGGCGAATACCGCCCTCGTCGGCGACAACCACCACATGTTCCACCAGGTCGAGCCCGTCGGGCCCTTCGCGGGCGGGACGCGGCGCGTGACCGCGCGCGCCGAGGTCGCGCCGGCGGCCGACGGCAGCGGCGATTGGGTGGTGCAGGACCGCGGCCGCGAGATCCACCGCGCGCCGCTCGCGGGCTTCCGCGTCAGCGTCCTCTGGAAGGCCGACGTCCATCCGAGCGCGCGGGAGCGCGCGCGTCTCGCGGACGACACGCTCTCGCTCGAAGCGGTCGCCGAGGTCTTCTCTCGCGATCTCGCGGCGCGGGGTCAGGCGCTGCGCCTCGACCTCGCGCGCCTCGACGATCCAGCGCAGCGCGCGGCGCTCGCGGCGCAGTATCCCGAGCCGGTCCCTTTCGGGGCCGGGCCTTCGATCTACGCCTACGGCTGAGCTTCGACCACCGGCCGCTGGGCGCCGATGCGCGCCGATCGGCCATGGAGAAGCCGAGAGGGTCGTACGCCGTTGGAGACGCGCGACGCGGACTCCTCTACACGTTCGTCGATCCGCTCATGAAGGAATGGGATTCGGCGGAGACCCGGTCCGAGCCGTTCGAGGTGTCGCGTGCGCGCTTCGCGAGGTCGCGGTCCGCCGGGGGCCGGCGTTTCAGGACCTCATGCGGCGGGATGAACCGGTTGGAACGGTTCGGCATCCGGTAGAGCGGCAAGTGCCTCGCTGCATTCGAGATCCTGATAGGCGGTCAGCAGCCGGATGTGGTTGTTGACGCAGACATCCCAGCCGTAGTTCATGATCGGCGTGGTCAGCCAGCCGATGTAGACACCCCAGATGGCCGCCCGGCGATACTCGAGCCAGAGCTCGTCGAGCGAAGGAGCGTCCGCGACGCCGTTCTCGACCAGCCGAGTGCGGTAGTAGGCGAGCAGGGATTTCTGGTGGCGGCGCCGGGTGGCGACGCTCAAGCCGGTCATCAGGGCGTAGGTGACGTCGTGGAGACAGTAGCCGCGGGCCATCAGCTGCCAATCGACGAGGCCGGCGGATCCGTCGGGCAGGAGGTAGGTATTGCCGATGTGAGTGTCGCCGTGGCAGAGCGTCTGCGGCAGCGTTGCCTGGTGCTTCTGGACCTTGCGGAACTCCCGGTAGAGGTCCTCGGCCGTTCGCCCCGCCGCCTCGACGAGCTCCTTCTTGAACTGATTCTCCTCGATCTGCTGCGCGATCATCGCCGGAATCATGTTCGGGGCATTGAACATCGTGTAGATCGCACCGGAGGTATGCGGCTCGACCCAGGCGAGCTCCGTCGCGAATCTCGGCGATTCCCAGTAGCGCGCATGAAGCGTGGCGAGGGTGCGGAGCAGGGATTCCATCTGGGCGATCGAGACGGCGGTCTTCACGTTCGGGAATGACGCATTTCGAAGCCGGAGATCTTCGAGGGCGATCGCGAATCCCTCGCCGCCCCGCTCGTAGAGCCCACCGAAGCACCCCGGTGCTTCGATGTCGATCTCCGGGCGCAGCTTCGTATAGAACGCGACCTCGTTTCGATAGAGAGGGATGTCGCCGAGATCCGGACGACAGACCTTGATCATCCAGCGTCGATCGATCGGCCCGCTGCCTTCTCCCGCCAGAACGACGTCGACGCAGATGCGGCCGGCGGTCGAGACCTCGTCCGTCCCCGCGTCGAAGGTCTTGCTCTCGAGGACTTCGAACTCGACCACCTCGACGCCCGGGTGGCGCGTCCGAACGAGGCGGGTCAGGTCGCTGCGCTGGAGCTGACGGACATCGTGGGGGAAGGTCGTGGTCAACTCGGTCTCCTTGCTTGCGATGATCAAGAGGCACTACGAAATCGGGGGCGAGCGTAATTACTTCGCATTAGCGTTGCAATTCGATCGAGCTACCGTGGGACGGTGTACCGAGAAAGCCTGCAAACCGGACGACTTGCCCTCATCGAGGCCGCCGAACGGCTGATTGCGGAGGAGGGGCCTTCTGTCTCGCTCCGCCAGGTCGTTTCCGCTGCCGGCCAGCGAAACAGCTCGGCGATCCGGTACCACTTCGGCAGCCGTGACGAGCTGATCGGCGCCGTCGTCGATGCCCGGCAGAGCGTCTTCGAGCCCAAGAGGCTCCGGTTCCTGGTGGAGCTCGAGTCCGCCGGCGAGGTCACGGCTCGCGGGCTGGTTCGGGCGCTTCTCGAACCCGTCTTCGAGCATCAGCGAAGGGCGCAGCCCGGCCATCACGCGCGGTTCATCGAGAAGATCCGAGACCATTCCGGGGTCGAGCTCCTTCGGCGCCAGGACTGGACGGCCACCCGCCTCATCACGAGTCAGCTGGCGCGTTTGTCCGCCCCGGTGCCCGAGAGCCACCGTGCGACGCGAATCCGGGGATTCACGAGCGTGGTCTTCGCGCTGCTGGCCGACCTCGAGCGAACCGAACATCGCACGCCGGAAGACCGCGAATCCGCCGAGCAGGCGACCATCGACATGGTGCTCGGTGTCGTGCGATTCGATTCGACAGCCGAGCTCGGAGAGGCCCCGAGATCGGCGACGGCGCTTCCGGATCGACTCCCTCTCCCTTCTGAAACGCGAACCCCGGTTGAGCCCCCCTGATCGCTTCTCCCCGGCGCGAGATCGTCCGAAAGCCGCCCGTGAATCGTCGCCACCCGGCACGAGCGGTCGCGACCCTCCTGGTCGAGTACCGCCTGATTGGCGCGAAGAGCGGAGCGTCACCGGGGCCGTCTTCGCCGACGCGACGCACGCATCCCCGGGTGGCATACTCCTCGTGCGCTCGCCGCCGACCTCGAGGCGCCGGGAGCCCCCTTGCCGAGCCCCGCCTACGCAGGAGACCGTGATGGCCAGCCAATCCGCCCCCCGTCCCACCCCCGGATCGATCGAGCACTTCGACGTCCTCATCGTCGGAGCCGGCGTGAGCGGCATGTACGGCCTGTACCACTTTCGGCAGATGGGTCTCTCTGTCCGGGTCTACGACGGCGCGAGCGACGTCGGCGGCACCTGGTGGTACAACCGATATCCGGGCGCGCGCGTCGACGGCCCCGGCAGCCCCTACTACTGCTACACGTTTACGGACGAGCTCATGAAGGAGTGGGATTGGGAGGAGACCCAGTCCGAGCAGTCCGCGGTGCTCGCCTATCTCGAACATTTCGCGGATCGCTTCGATCTCCGAAGGGACATCCGCTTCGAAACCTGGGTGAAGGGCGCGAGCTGGGACGAGGCGACGCAGCGCTGGACGCTGGAGACCAGCACGGGCGAACGGGCGACTGGCCGCTACCTGATCTGCGCCGTCGGAGCGCTCTCGACGACGAACCTGCCGGACATTCCGGGCATCGAGGACTTCGCCGGCGAGACCTATCACACGGGCAGCTGGCCGCATCATCCGGTCTCGTTCGAGGGCAAGCGCGTCGCCGTGATCGGCACGGGCTCCTCCGGCATCCAGGCGATACCCGAGATCGCAAAAACGGCCGATCGGGTCTACGTGCTCCAACGCACCGCGCAGTACGCCTTCCCGGCCGGCAACCGACCGCTCACCGCCGAGGACAGGGCCGAGGCGCGGGCGAGCTGGGAGACGATCCGCGCGAAGATGTACGCGCATCCGGGCGGCTTCCCCGCCGACCCGAACTCGCGCATCGCGATGGAAGAGACCCCCGAGCAGCGCGACGCCCTCTACGAGAAGCTCTGGCAGCGCGGCAGCTTCCGCTTCTTCCTCGAGAGCTATGCCGACGTGGCGGTGAGCGAGGAGGCGAACGCCTCGATGGCGAACTTCGTGAAGCGCAAGATCCGCGAGATCGTGCGCGACCCGAAGACGGCCGACAAGCTGATGCCGAACCACTTCGTGATGACGAAGCGCCCGATCCTCGAGAACGGCTACTTCGAGGCCTTCAACCGTGACAACGTGACCCTGATCGATCTGCGCGAGGATCCGATCGAGCGCTTCACCCGGACGGGCGTCGTGACCCGCAGTGGCGAGAAGCCGATCGACATGCTCGTGCTCGCGACGGGCTTCGACGCGATCAGCGGATCGATGCTGCGCCTCGATCCGAAGGGACGCGGCGGCGTGCCGCTGAAGGAGCGCTGGAAGGAGCGCTTCCACAACCACCTCGGCCTCATGATCCACGGCTACCCGAACTTGTTCATGATCCACGGCCCGGGCTCGCCCGGCGTCTTCTACAACATGCCTCTCGGCGCCGAGCGGCAGATGGGCTGGATCGGCGACGTCATCCGCCACATGCAGACGCGCCAGCTCGGCGCGATCGAGCCGATGAAGGCGAGCGAGGACGCCTGGGGCGCCGAGGTCAGCGCCCTCGCGAACGCGACGCTCTTCCCGCGCACGGATTCGTGGTGGACCGGCGCGAACGTCCCCGGGAAGCCGCGTTATTTCTCGGCCTATCTGGGCGGCTCGATCTACTACCATCGACTCGCCGAGACGGCGAGCAAGGACTATCCGGGCTTCGTGTTCGAGCCGGACTGCGAGTCCAAGAAGTAGTCGTCCGGATCGACCCGACGCGTCATCTCCCAATACTCGTCGATCGTCCAGGGCGAGAGCGTGTAGACCTTGCCGTCCGGGTTCTTGTAATGGCTGTGCTGGATCGTGGGATGCGCCCAGACCAGGGACGAAATCTGCTTGACCAGCCGGGCGACGTATCGATCGTGCGCTTCGGGCCGCACCTCGATCGCGCGAGCACCGGCGGCGAGGACCCGGTGGATCGCGTCCATCGCGTGCATCGTCTGGAACTCGGCATGGAAGAAGAGGCCGGCGCTGTGGGCGAGGTTGGTGCCCGGGCCATAGCAGAGAAAGAAGTTCGGGAAGCCGGGCACCGTGATGCCGAGATGCGCCGTCGGCTCGTCGCCCCAGCGTTCGTGCAATGACGCCCCGCCCCGGCCCTTCACGTCGAAGGCGAGAAAGCGGTTGTGCTGGAATCCCGTCGCGAGACAGATCGCCTCGGCGGGATGGAGCCGGCCGTCGACGGTCACGATGCCTTCGGGCACGATCCGTTCGATGCCGGTGCGAACGAGCTCGACGTTCGGCTTCTTGAGGCATTCGAACCAGCTGCCGTCGTCCTGCAGCACGCGCTTGCCCATCGCCGGGTAGTCGGGCAGGACCTTCGCGAGCAGGTCGGGGCGATCCGCGAGATGGGCCCGCATGAAGGCGATCAGACCGTCGCGAGCCAGCGCGTTGGTCGCGTTGACCGAGCGGTTGTCGGGATCGACGTGGGCCGGGTCGATGCGGAACGACTCGACGCCCGATCCGATGCCGGGCTGGGTCATCATGAAGCGGACCCAGCGGCCGTAGAACGGCAGATGGTGCATCGCCCAGATCTCGCCGTCCGGAACCGGCGCGTGGTAGATCGGGTTGGGCATGACCCACTGCGCCGTGCGCTGGAAGATCGAGAGATGCGCGACCTCGTCGGCGACGGTCGGTGCGATCTGGAAGCCGCTGGCGCCGGCCCCGAGCAGGGCGAGCCGCAGGCCGCGGTGGTCGAAGTCCTCGGGCCAGCGCGTCGAATGGAAGGCGGGGCCCGCGAAGGACTCGAGGCCCGGGATGTCGGGCAGCCGCGGAATGTTGAGCGAGCCGACGGCGGAGATGACGAAGCGCGCGTCCAGCGTCTCGCTGCGGCCGTCCGCCGAGCGGATCGAGACCCGCCAGCGCGCGGCGCCCTCGTCCCATTCGGCGCCGACGACCTCGGTCTCGAAGCGGCAATGGGGCCGGAGGCCGTGTTTGTCGAGCACGCGGGTGAAGTAGGCGCGCAGCTCGGGATGCCGGCAGTAGTACTCGCTCCAGTGATCGGCGGGCTCGAACGCATAACAGTACTGGTGGCTCGCGACGTCGACGCGCGCCCCCGGATAGCGATTCTCCCACCACGTTCCGCCCGGCCCGGCGTTCTTCTCGACGATCGTGAACGGGAGCCCGGCCTGCGCGAGGCGGATCCCGGCCTGGATGCCGGCCATGCCCGCGCCGATCACGACGACGGGCGATCGGCGCTTCGTCTCGGCGTCGATCTCGCCGCCCCAATCGATCGCGGCGGGATCGCGCCCGTCGAATTCGAGATCGAAGAAGAAGAGCTCGGTCAGTCGCCGCGAGAGCGGTCGCGCCGCGAGGAACTCCATCATCTCGACGAGCAGCGCCTCCGGAAGCGCGTGCGGCCGACAGCCGCCGTCGCGATAGGCCGCGACGATCGGCAGCGCCTCCCGCCGGATCGCCGCCAGCTCCTCGGGCGGCATCTCGCCCTGGCGCAGCGCAGGGCCGGCCGCCCGTGGACGGCGCGGCCCCCGGATCCAGGCCGGATCGCCGGTCATGTGGACCAGCGAGCAGAGCAGGGCGGGGACGCTGACGCCCTCGAGCGCCGCAGCGATGGCGGCGTCGTCGCCCGAGATGGGGCGGCCGGCGTGGGGAGGGCGTGCGGAGTCGTTCATGGCGAGCAGGATGCCACAGCGGGCGGGATCGGCGAGCGCGCAGGCGCGTGCGCTCTCTTTGCTCCTCCGCCCTCCGGCGCGCATACTGCGAGACGGAGGAGGGGCCATGAACCGACATCGTATCGACGACCCGAGTCTGCCCAGCATCGTCCGCGTCGCCTGCGCGAACTTCGAGAACGTCCCGCGAGACAAGGCGGCCAGTGTCGAGAAGCTGGTCGGCGTCGTTCGCTCCGCCGCCCGCCAGGGCTGCGACCTCGTGATCTTTCCCGAGCTCGCGATCGATTCCTGGGGCGAATGCCGCGACTGCGCCCGGGATCATCGCCCTTGCGCATGGCACCTCGCGAGCGCCGAGACGGCCCCCGGGCCCAGCTCGGACGCCATCGCCCGCGTCGCGCGCGAGCTCGGCATCCACGTGATCTACGGATTCGAGGAGCGCGACGCGGAGGATCCCTCGATCCTCTACAACGCCGCCGCGGTCGTCGCCCCGGACGGCCTGCTGGGCACCTACCGCAAGCTCCATCTCGGCATTCCGCTCGAGACCGACCGCTTCACCCCCGGTCGCGCGCTCCCCGTCTTCGAGACGCGCCTCGGCCCGATCGGCATCCAGATCTGTTACGACTTCTACTGCGGGCCGGAGCTGTCCAGGCTGTTATGTCTGAAGGGTGCGCGCCTGCTCGTCAATCCGACGGGCCGGAGCGCCTTGCCGCGCGCGGCCGAGAACCTGATGCACGCGACGCTCGTGCGCGCGCAGGAGAACCTCGTCTACGCGGCCTCGGCCAATCGGGTCGGCCCCCACGGCGCCTCGCGCTGGGCCGGCGCCAGCGTCATCGGTGGGCCGGCGTTTCCGGGCTTCGGGCAGGTCCGCGCGCAGGCCGGCGATCGCGAAGAGCTGATCGTGGCAGCGCTCGACTACACCCAGCTCTCGGCGTGGTACGACTGGCTTCCCTGGCGCGACTGGCGTCTCGGCGCCCAGCTGCCGATCACGGACCTCGTCGCGAGCGAGTTCGGCGCCCTGGCCGCGAAGGCGCACGAAGCGCGCGCATCTGCGGACTGACCGATCGATCGCATGACGCGCCGCAACCCGGCCGCTCGCCCGGCTCTCCTCTTCTTCTTCGTCGTCGCCGCGATAGGTGGCCCTTCGAAAGAAGAGGGCGTCTCGGTCCCGGGGTCGCGTGCCTGGATCGCGACGCGTCGGTGATCGGGGCGCTCGGGCCGTCCGCCCGAGATCAATCCTGCGCAGGGTCGCCGGGCCCGGCCGAGCCGTCCGCGCGGAGCCCTCTCAAGAAGAGGTCGATCACGAAGCGGGCATCCTCGACGCGGACGTTGGCGGGAAAGTCCAGGGACGCCGCGAATCCGAACACGCTCGTCGAGAGGATCTGGGTGAGGCGCTCGGGCGGGATGTCGCCACGGATCTCGCCCGACGCCTGAGCCTCTGCGAAGGCGTTCGTGACCGGACCAAACATCGGATGATCCGACCAATCGGGCGCAGGCCAGGGGGTTCGGACGACGAGCGCGACCGCTTCGCGGTGCAGATGAAACGCGTCGTCGGAAGGATCGGCGAGCACCGACTCGGCGAAGAGAAGGAGCCAGTCTCGGAGCGATCTCGCGCGCCTGGAACCCTCCTTGAAGTTGTGGATGACGTCTCGGACGAGTCGCTGCTGCAGCTCGAGGAGCACGGCATCCTTGCCCGGGAAGTAGCGATAGAAGGTGCCGACCGAGACTTGCGCGAGCTCGACGATCCGCTCGATCTGGGTCTGCGCGACGCCGACGCGTCCGAACTCGGCGAGGGCCGCCTGGTAGACCCGCTCGCGGGTATCGAGCCGCTGCTGATGACGCGACGTGATCTTTCGGGACGCCTCCGCTGACTCGCCTGTTTCGTCCATTCAGCGCCTCTCCCCCGATGCCTTGGTCCCCATGGGGCTCTGGATTTTCGCGAATCAGCCCGGAATTTCAATTGACAATCCCAGGACTGACTGAGATAACTCGCTGAGAAATTTCACTATAGATAATTCAGTGAAATATCTACCCCAAAACCAGGGGCTTCTCGTCGAGTGCGGCAATCGCGAACGCGAAACAACAAGAAGGAGCTGCTGATGTCCAGATGGATCCAGGTCGCCGTCATGGTCGTGACGACCATGATGGCCGTGTCTTCCCAGGCCCAAACGGTCGCGATGTACGGCGAATACCACGGAACGAGCGGGATCATCGTGAACATCCCGCAGAACCCGCCGATCGTGCCCTGCGTTCCGCCTCCGCTGCTCACCGCGCCTCCGCCGCATCTCACGGTCATGGGCGCGCAATCGCTCCAGCACCTCGATCTCCGCCTGACCGGCGTCAACGATGCGCGCTGCCATGACCGCGAGCAGCACATCAACTTCACGACCGCCCAGCCCGGCGTCTTCAACCAGCCCCAGGTCGGCAACCACGGCGCCCGGACCGCGATGGCGGGACTGAACATCGGCGATCCGTTCACGATTCCGCCCTTCGCGTTTGCGCAGAACCTCGGCATGCAGGTCGGAATCGTGCTGCAGAACGTGACCCGCCAGCTCGACACGGCATTCATCGCGGCGATGCCGGGCATCGACCGCATCGGACCCAACCCCGGTCCGCTTCCGGGGGGCTCGTACACCGTCAAGACGCCCGCGCAGCTGATCCCGCCCCCGGCGCTGACCCGGATGTTCTCCGCCGGCAACTGGAATGCCGCCGGGAATGGCCAGAACAATGGCAAGCCGGGGACCGCCTTCGCGGCGCGCGCCGCGGCCGACACGACGCATTTCGCGACGGC
Organism: Myxococcota bacterium; assembly: GCA_963169575.1. Taxonomy (GTDB): domain Bacteria; phylum Myxococcota_A; class UBA9160; order UBA9160; family UBA4427; genus UBA4427. The sequence goes on from CAUJGH010000462.1 coordinate 14,580, forward strand.
CAACGCCGGCAACGAGGTAGTCGAGGTTCGCTACCGCTCGGGACCGAACGAGTTCGGCGGCACGATGGCCCTGCTGCTCGACGGCTTCGGTCGACTCTCCCTCGGTGGACCGCCGATCACGGGCATGCTCTCCGCTGCGCTCAAGCCGGGTGCGGCCACGCAGCCGATCGGTGACGACCAGCCGGGCCTTCGGGTCCGAGACGCCGCCGGATGGGACCTGACCGTCACCGGCTTCCAGCCTCAGGGCCGGCTCAAGGCCTTCTTCGCGGGCTTCAATCCGGCGAATGCCTTCACCCCGATGGGCGATCCGCGTGTCGCGCCGGACTGCACCGATCCCGTCCTTCCGCTTCCGGCGGGCTGCAACGAAATCAACGGCTTCGACACGTTCATGGCCGGGACCTTCACGACGATGCTCGGCCTTCCGGCAGGCGGAACCCTCGCCCTCCTGCCGAAGGCCACCTCCGTCAAGCACCAGTTCGCGCTCACCACGGGAACGGTGTCGATCGTTCGTGTCGCCTCGCGTCCTTTCCAGGGCGGCCATTTCAGCGACACCGTGACGGGCATGGGATACGACACGATCGGCACGTCGCCGCTCGGCGGAGTTCAGCGCAACGTCGGCCTGGTCGCGGGCGGATATACGATTCGTTCGGATAGCGCGGGCGGGATCCAGCTCAACACCCAGATGGTGGGCCTCAATCTGAAGCTCGCGCCGGAACCGGGCGCGACGGCGGCGCTCGCGGGTGGTCTCGGACTGCTCGGTCTGCTCGCCCTGCGAAGATCTCGTTAGTTTACGGGAGCCGCCCTCTCCATTCGGAGCCGGGCGGCTCCAGGCGCACCCGGATGCCGCGGGCAGCCCCTTTCGGCCGGGCGAGCACCGGGGATTCGACGTCATGGAGGATGGGAACGATGGGGACAAGGGCGATCTGGAAGCCGTGGGGATGGGTCGCAGCACTCCTTTGGGCGGCATCGCCCGTATCCGCCGCGGACTCGGGCGAACGCAGCGTCTACTACGGTGATCTCCATCTGCACACGTCCTATTCCTCGGATGCCGTCTTCCTGAGCGGGATCCGGATCGGGCTCGACGATGCCTATCGTTTCGCACGGGGAGAGGTCGTCGACTACTCGGGGCAGAAGCTTCGGCGCGCCGAGCCGCTCGATTTCATCGCCGTCACCGATCACGCCGAACAGATGGGTGTCGGTCGCAAGCTCTTCGATGCGACCGGTTCGCTCGCCGGCAGCGAGCTGAGCCGGAAGCTCCGCGCGGGCCAGCAAGCCTCCATCGCCGAGGTCGGCCGATTGTTCAACTCGAAGCAGCCGATTCCGGGCGTCGACGTGCAGCCCGTCCTCGTCGACGCCTGGCAGGCACAGATGGAGGCGGTCGATCGCTACTACCGCCCTGGCGTCTTCACGACCTTCCTCGCCTACGAGTGGAGCGCGTCTCCCGAAAGCCAGAATCTCCATCGCAACGTGATTTTCCGGGGCAATCGGGCGCCGCTTCCGTTCAGCGCGAGCGATTCGCCGAGGCCCGAAGATCTCTGGGCCTGGCTCGAGGAGAACCGTGTCCGCGGCATCGAATCGCTCGCCATCCCGCATAACGCCGACGTCAGCAATGGCCTGATGTATGCACCGACGGACTCCGACGGAAACCCGATCGACGCGGTCTACGCCCGCAGACGCATGCTCAACGAGCCGCTCGGCGAGATCTATCAGAGCAAGGGGCAGTCGGAGACGCATCCGCTGCTCTCGCCCTCCGACGAGCTCGCCGGCTTCGAGCTGTTCGAGTATCTGATGGGTGCTCCCGGAGAGCCCCGACGTGGTCGCGCGAGCGGGAGCTACTTCCGCGAGGCCTGGGGCCGCGGCCTGAAGATCGCCCGCGAGACCGGCGAGAATCCGTATGCATTCGGTGTCGTCGGAGCGACCGATCTCCACAACGGACTCGCCGACACGCGCGAGACGACCTATCGGGGGCCGGGCCTCGCCGGAGACGTTCCGACGGGCGTCGCGCAGACGCTGCTCGGGCAGGCGGAAGACCAGAATCCCGTCATCTCCATCCTCGCGACCGGGAGCGGTGGCCTCACGGGCGTCTGGGCCGAAGAAAATACGAGGGAGTCGCTCTACGACGCGCTGCGCCGCAAGGAGACCTTCGCAACGTCGGGGACGCGGATTTCCCTGCGCGTGTTCGGCGGCTGGGCCTTCGAGCCGAAGCTCCTGAAGCAGCCGGACTTCATCCGAAAGTCGCAGGCTCGCGGCGTCCCGATGGGGAACACGCTCCCGGCTGCGCCGCGGGGGAAATCGCCGAGCTTCGTCGTCGTCGCGCTCCAGGACGCGAAAGGGGCGAAGCTCGAACGCCTCCAGCTCGTCAAGGTCTGGCTGAGCAGCGATGGGCCGCACGAGCGTGTCTTCGACGTCGAGGTCGACACCGACGGAGCGCGTTCCATGCAGGCAGTCTGGTCCGATCCGGATTTCGATGCGACCCAGCCGTCGTTGTACTACTTCCGTGTCGTCGAGCTTCCGACGCCCCGCTGGTCCACACTGCTCGCGGATTCGAAGAAGCTGAGGCGCCCGGATTCCGTCCCCGAGAACGTTCAGGAGAGGGCCTGGTCTTCGCCGATCTGGTACACGCCGGCTTCGTCGGAGGCTCCCGCAAAAGCACAGTGATCTCGCTCGGGCGAGCGAAGGGCGCGGTGCGGGGTGCGTGGCGCTTGCCGACCAAATCGAGACCGCCATTCTCCAGGTCTCGAACCCGTTGGCGCGTTCGCGTGTCCGTCCCGCTGCGAGGCCCATCATCCCGCGCCCCACCCCGCCCATTCACGTCGTCGGCGCTGCCATCCTCGACGGCCCGCGCTGCCTCGTCGCGCAGCGCGGGGCCGGGATGTCCGAGGCTGGGCGCTGGGAGTTCCCGGGCGGCAAAGTCGAGCCCCGCGAATCGCCGCAGGCGGCGCTCGTGCGCGAGATCCGCGAGGAGCTCGGGATCGCGATCGCGGTCGGCGCCTGGCTCGGCCGGGGCGAAGCGATCGTCGGCGGCCGCGCGATCGTCCTCGACGTCTATGCCGCGACGCGGGAAGAGGGCGATCCGGAGCCCCGTGAGCACGCCGCGCTGCGCTGGATCGGCGCCGACGAGATCGGAGCCCTCGACTGGCCGGAGGCCGATCGGCCGATCCTGCCCTTCCTGCGACGTGTTTTGCAGCGCGGGCTCGGGCGCCCGGAGGCTCCGCTCGCGCGGCCCATCCCGATCGTCAGCGTCGACTGGGCGAAGGATGCGCCCAAACGCGCCGTCTACACCGCGCTGCCCGGCGCGTCCGGCTGGCGCATCGGGCGCGCCGAGCCGCCGAAGGGCGGCTGGAGCCTCGACCCGGTGCTCGCCCTCGCCGAATCCCTCGCTGCGCCTTTCGCCGGGGCCTGCCTCGTCGCGATCGACGCTGTTTTGGGCCTGCCTGGCCGATTCGCTGAGCGGCTCGACGCCGATGGATTCCTCCCGGCGATCGATGCGCTCGAGGCGAGCGGCGCGCTCGCGCGATCGGTTCGGGCGCCCGCGGACTGGTCGCCGGCGTCGCCGTTCTTCGCGGTCGCGGCGGGGGCCGGCGGGCTGACGCGATTTCTCGAGGCGGCGGGTGGCCGAGCGACGCTCTACCGGCAGATCGAGCGGGCGACGGGCGCCAATCCAGTCTTCGCGGTGAGCGGCATTCCCGGGACGGTCGGCAGCGGATCAGCCGCACTCTGGCGCGAGCTGCTGGCGCTCCGGAAGTCGGGGGCTCGCGATTTTCGCGTGTGGCCCTTCGAGATCGAGCTGGAAGACGCTGCGGAGTCGCGCGTTCCGATCCTCGCCGAATCCTATCCGCGGGCCTGTTATGCGATTGCGGCGCCGGCCGATCTGCCCGTGCGACCGGTCGCGTCGGCGAAGACGAAGCGGGATTGGCGGATCGCCCGGCTCGAACCGCTCCGCGCGGCTCCCTGGCTCGAGCAGGAATGCGTATCGATCGAGGGCTTCGAAGCCGCCTGCGACGGCGAGGACGATTTCGATGCGCTGATGCAGGCGGCCGCGCTCGTCCGGCTCGTCGCCGTGCGGTACCCGCTCTCCAGCGGTCTCGTCGATCCGATCTGGGAGGGCGGGATCCTCGGGACGGGAGGCGTGTCGCTCGCGCCGCGTCGCCCCCGGTGGCCGTGAGCTGCGAGAGACGGCCTCAGTCCGAGACGGCCTCGAGCGCACGGGCGACGTCGATCGGCCGGGTGATCATGGCGTCGTGGCCGGCGGCGATCTCGGCGCGCCGGGCACCGGGGAGTCGATCGGCCATGCGGTGCTGGATGGCGGGCTCGATCGTGCGGTCCTCGCTCGCGAAGACGTAGGCCGTCGGGAGCCCGAGGGCGAGGAAGGCGCCGAGCCGGCCCGGCTCGACGAGCGCATGGGGCGGGTAGGGCGTGTGGCGCTGGCGGACGAAGTCGCGCTGCTCGGGCGTTCCGTCGTGGATGGCCGCATCGAGGATGAGGTCGGGATCGGTGCGTGCGGTTCCGTCGGGCTCGAGGGTGACGGCGGCGGCGATCCAGGGGCTCTGCGGGATCGCCTCGATCATCGTCTCTCCGTCGTTGCAGACCGCCGCGGTCAGCCAGACGACGCGGGCGATGTGTTCGGGAATCGCCTCGGCGACCCGGGGCACGATGGTGCCCCCCATCGAATGGCCGACCAACACGACGTCCTCGAGGGCCTCGAAGCGGATCACGTGGGCGATGTCGTCGACGAAGGTCTGGAAGGAAGTCGCAAATGGGGCGAGATGCGCGCGCTCGCCGAAGCCCGTCAACGTCGGCGTGTAGACGACATGGGCGGCCGACCGCAGCGCGGCGGCCGTCCACTTCCAGCACCAGCCGCCGTGGCCTCCTCCGTGGACCAGAACGAACGTCGTCATCGCGGATCCCCCGCCCGTGTGTCGGCCCGTCGCTGCTGACTGTATCGTGGTCCTGCGCCGCGTTCGGACCAGCCCATCGAGTGTCGCCAGCCCGGGCGGCGGAGTCCAGCCACCACCGGGGCCGAGGCCCGAACCGATCCGGGGGCGGGCGTTGGCGATGGCCGCGCGCGTTTCGTTCGATGCCGTTCTTGTTGACCTCCCTCGCGTGAGCGACCGTCTCGCCCAGCGAGCCCCCGAGCCCTTCTTTCCCAAAAGAGGCCGAAACGCATGGATCTCGATCGAATCGACCTGACCGACTCCGAGCTCTACCGCCGCGGCTTCCCCCACGATCTCTTCACGACCCTTCGCGCCGAAGCCCCCGTCTGGCGCCATCCCGAAACCGCGGGTTTCGAGCAGACGGGCGGCCGCGGCTTCTGGGTGTTGTCACGTTATTCCGAGATCCGCGACGTCAATCGCACCCCCGAGCTCTTCCTCTCCTGCTCGGGTCCGGGGCTCGGCTACGAGGGCATGGGCCTCATGCTGACCGACATGGACGGCGCGCCCCACATCCGCCAGCGCAAGCTGATCAGCTCGGGCTTCACGCCGCGCATGACGCGCCGGCTCGAGGACCTCGCGCGCCAATGGGCGGTTTCCATCATCGAGGACGCGCTCGCGCGGGAGCAGGTCGAGTTCGTTCAGGACGTCGCCTACAAGCTCCCGATGCACATGATCGCCGACATCCTCGGCATCCCGCTCGCCGATCGCGACTGGCTCTTCAAGATGACGAACGACATGCTGCTCTGCATCGATCCCGAGCATCCCGTCCCCGAATCCGAACGCCAGGCGCTCGCGACCGAGATCTTCGCCTACGGTCATCGGATCGCGGCGGAAAAGCGGGCGAACCCGAGCGACGACGTCCTCTCGCTGCTCGTCACCGTCGAAGACGAGGCGGGCCGCTTGAACGATCTCGAGCTCGACGCCTTCTTCATGCTGCTCACCGTCGCCGGATCGGAGACGACGCGCAACGCGATCTCCGCCGGCTTGAAGGCGCTGCTCGCCGAGCCCGAGCAGCTCGAGGCCCTGCGCCGCGATCCGGGACTGCAGAAGAGCGCGACCGAAGAGATCCTCCGATTCAGCTCGCCCGTCGCCTACTTCAAGCGCATCGCCGCCGAGGACACGACGATCGCGGGCGTGCCGATCGCGAAGGGCGAGCGCGTCACGCTCTGGTATCCCTCCGCCAACCGCGACGGTGCGTTCTTCGAGGATCCGGCTCGCTTCGACATCCGGCGAACGAACAACGAGCACGTCGCGTTCGGCGGCGGCGGCCCGCATTTCTGTCTCGGTGCGCACCTCGCCCGGCGCGAGATCACGATCTTCTTCGAAGAGCTGCTGAAGCGGACGAACCGAATCGAGCTCGCCGGTGACGTTCGCTACAGCGTCCTCGGGATCGGCAACCCGCTCCTCGTCTCGATCGGACAGATGCCGGTGCGCTTGAAGGCGGCCTGAAGCGGCGGCGCGCTGCCGCGCGTGCCGTCGGCGCAAGGCGCCCGGGCGCGCGCACGCGGGCGTGGTGGGCGGGCGATGAAGGTCTGACGATGAAGGGCGGAGGCAGAGCATGGCGAACGAGTCGCAGGAACCGAGCGGTGCGCTCGATACGATCCTCCGAAGGCGCCGGCGCCGAACGCTGCTGCGCGCCCTGGCCGCCGGACTCGCGCTCGCGGGTGGCCTGATCTACCTCTGGCTGCGCAGTCCGGAACGTCGGGACGCGCCGATTCCGCCCCCGTCGCCCGCACAGGCGCCGTCTGCGCCCGCCTCGCCTTCGCCCGCGCCCGATCCGAGCGCCGCCTCTTCGGATCCGTCGCCGACGGAGGCCGAATCCGAAGCCGCCCGCCCGCTCCCGCCGCTCGGCGAGAGCGATCCGCTCGTTCGCGAGCTCGCGGCGCGGCTCTCGAGTCGGCCGGAGCTCGTCGTCTGGCTCGCCTCGGACGAGCTGATCCGTCGCATCGTCGCCGGCGTCGACGCCGTCGCGCAGGGGCAGTCGCCGGTCGACCAGGCGCCCGCGTCGATGCGGCTGCAGGGGCGGTTCGAGGTCGTGACTTCGGACGCGGGAGCGGTCGCCGCCCCTTCGGCCCATGCCCGCTACGACCTCCTGACCGACGTCGTGAGCGGTCTCGACGGCGAGGGGCTCGCGCAGGCCTATCGTCGGCTCGCGCCGCTCTTCGACGAGGCTCATCGTGCGCTCGGCCATCCGAGCGGCTCCTTCGCAGCGGCGCTGCGCACGGCGATCTTCGAGCTGCTCGCGGCGCCGACCGTGCTCGGACAGCCGCTGCTCGTGCCGCTCGAGCCGGGATACGGCTATGCGGATCCGGCGCTCGAGGATCTCTCGTCCGCGAAGAAGCAGCTGCTTCGCTTCGGGCCCGGGAACGTCCCGCGCATCCAGCACGCGCTCCAGGCGCTGGCGCGCGCGCTGGGCATTCCCGAATCCGAGCTGCCGCGATCGCCGATCTGGGCGGCGGAATCCTGAGATCGGCCGGGCGCTCGTGCGCGCGGCAGGGAGGAGCGAAATGCGAGGACGGCGGTGCAGCCGATTCGCGGCGGGCGTGGGGCTGCTGCTGGCCGTATCGGCTTCGGGCGCAGAGGAGGCATCGAGCGTGAAGCCCGAAGCGAGCACGACGCACGAACCGAGCAAGAAGCCCGAAGCGAGTGCGAGTCGCGAGGCCTTTCGCGAGCTGCTGGCACTGCTCGGCGAGCTCAGCGACGAATGGATCTCGCCCGAGCGCGGCGTCGAGACCGCCGAGCGCGACGCGCTCGCCCATGAATCGCTCGCCGCCGTGCTCTGGGGCGCGCTCGAATTCTATGCGACGGAGGATTTCGACAAGCCCCGCTTCAGTCCGATCGTGACGCCCTGGCGCAAATGGTCCGACAATCCCGACGCCCGCTACTACTTCACGCCCCTGCGAGGCGACGCGACCTATCGCGTCCGGGGCCGGCGTGGCAGCGAGGTCTATCTCAACTTCACGGTCCATCGGGGCGACCGCGACGGAAATTGGCCGAAGGGCGTCGTCGCCGATCTCAACATGACGGACATGCATTTCGAGGCCGATGGATCCTACGAGCTGATCCTGAGCGGGCAGGCGCCGGCCGCGGCGAAGGGGCACGCAGCGAACTGGATCCGGCTCGAGCCCGACGCGGGCTCGTTGATCGTGCGCTTCTACTATCAGAACGAGACGACCGCGGCGAACGATCCCGCGACGGTGCCCGAGCTCTCGATCGAGCGCGAACGCGGCGCCGATCCGGCGCCGACACCGGCGGCGGACGATGCGGAGATCGCCCGGCGGCTCGAGCGCGTCGCGAACTGGGTCCGCTCGAAATACGAGCTCCAGGTCCTCTCGCAGCCCGGCCGCGCGAATCCGGCCTGGCTCTCGAGCGTCCCGAATACCATCGGGGTCCCCGAGCCCTGGGCCGCGGATCCCTCCGCGCAGGGCTGGGGCGCCGTCGACATCGCCTACGCGGCGGGGCCGTATGCGCTGGGGCCGGACGAGGCGCTCGTGATGGAAGGTCGGCTGCCGCGCGGCGTATTCTCGAACGTCGTGCTCTGGAACGAGATGGGGCGCACCGAGGACTATCGCGATCGGCAGGTCTCGCTGAATGCTCGCCAGATCGAGACGACCGGCGATCGCCGCTTCCGGATCGTCGTCGCCCATCGGGACCCGGGCATTCGAAACTGGCTCGATACGGCTGGACGCAGCCGCGGCACGATCTACTGGCGCCACATGCTGCCGGCCGAGCCGCCCGATGCGATCCGAACTCGCGTCGTTCCTTTCGACGAGATCGCGCGCGGGGCTGCAGCCCGGCAATGAGCCGGCATCGAAGCGCGTTCACCGGATCCCGGAGTCGCCCATTGGAATTCGACCCGACTGGCCACGCCCGGCTCCAGATCCTGCCGCTCCTCCAAACCCTCGTCGCTCTCCTCGAGGAAGAGGCGCAGCCGACGCCCCGCGACTTCTTCGCGGGCATCGCTCGCGCGATCGAAGGCGCCCGCGACGCGACGGATCTCGCCGAGGCCTTCATGCAGCTTTCGATGAGCGCCTTTCTCGGCTTTCAGCTCAGCGCTCCCGTCTCGCTCCTGGTCGACCGGATCCTGATGCATTCGCAGCAGCTGGCCGAAGTCCTCTCCCTCGAGGCCGACGAGATCCATTGATGCGCCGCGGGCCCGGCCTGGGCCCGGCATGAACGCGGCTGGACGCAGCGGACCTGCGCCGTTCGGCCGAGCTGGCCGGTCGGTCGCCGACGCCTATCCTCGCACGGCATGAGCCACCGCCGCCGATCGACTCCCGCCCGACTCGCCTCCGCTCCGCTCGCCGTCCTGCTGATGGCCTGTCCGACGTCCGATGCGCCCCGGGACGCCGAGCGATCGGCGGCGGCAGCCGCTCCTTCCGCCGCCGAGGCCGACGCGAATCCCGCTGATTCGCCGGCGCCTGGTTCCGGAGCGGGCAGCGTTCCGTCGTGGGTCTATTTCGGGGATCTCCACGTCCATACCGCCCTCTCGGCCGACGCCTACATCCTGGGAACGCGCGCTTCGATCGACGACGCCTATCGTTATGCGAAGGGCGAGCCGATCGACCACGTCTCCGGGACGCCGATCCAGGCGAAGCGCGCCCTCGATTTTCTGGCCGTCACCGACCACGCGGAATATCTCGGAATCGCCGAGCGCCTGCTCGATCCCGCGACGATCGGTGCAGGTCCGGCGGGCGACGTCGTCGAAGGTCTCTCGAAGGTCTTCGCGCTCATGACGGAGACGATCCAGACGGCCACGCCGCATTCCGCCTGGGTCGACACGGCGCGCAGCACGAGCGCCTGGCAGCAGACGATCGCCGCCGCGAATCGCCACGACGCGCCCGGCCGCTTCACGACGCTGGTCGGATTCGAATGGTCGGCGACGCCCGGAGGCCGCAACCTGCATCGCAACGTGATTTTCGAGCCGGGTGCTCCGCTCCCCGAGCGGGCCTTCTCGGTCTTCGATTCCCCGACGCCCGAGGGCCTCTGGGCCTGGATGGACGCCCAGCGCGCGCGCGGCGCTCGTGTCCTCGCGATCCCCCACAACTCGAACCTGAGCGATGGGGCGATGTTCGCGCGGACGGACTCCGAGGGGCGCCCCTTCGATGCCGACTACGCCGAGCGGCGGTCGCGCAACGAGCCGCTCGTCGAGGTGACCCAGATCAAGGGCACGTCGGAGACGCATCCGCTGCTCTCGCCCGAAGACGAGTATGCAGGCTTCGAGATCTGGTCCTCGCGCGTCGCGGTCGACGGCGACGATC
>CAUJGH010000463.1 GCA_963169575.1 Myxococcota bacterium
CTGATCGTGAACGCCGAGAAGCCGGACGACTATCTCCGCCAGCTCGCGCTCTCGGACCGGGCGGCCGCGCGCGGGGCGCGGGTCGTCCCGCTCTCGGTGCCGCATCCGATGGAGTTCTTCGTCGATCTCGTGAGTCCGTTCTACTTCGGCGGGCTGCCGGGCTTCGGATCGGTCATGACGCTGCCGCTCGCCGAGCGGAAGCGCGCGCTCGCGGATCCGGGCCAGCGGGCGACGATCGGGCAGGCGGTAGCCGCGGCCTTGAAAGGGCCGCTCGCCGACTACTCCGACTTCGCGCGCATGGAGATCGCACGGACCTTCGAGCCCGCGAACGCCGGCCTCGCCGGCCGGCTCGTCGGCGACGTCGCGCGCGAGCGCGGGCAGGGCGCGCTCGATGCGATGCTCGACATCGCCCTCGCCGATGGCCTGCGGACGCTCTTCGTGCCCGTGCGGGTCGGGGCGGACGAGGCGAGCTGGAAGGCCCGGGGCGAGATCCTGCTCGATCCGCGCGTCGTCGTCGGCGCCTCGGACGCGGGGGCCCATCTCGACATCGGGACGGCCTTTGCGTACTCGACGAAGCTGCTCGCCGAGGGCGTTCGCGAACGCGGGATCATGACGCTCGAGCAGGCGGTGCAGCAGCTCTCCCAGGTCCCCGCCCGGCTCTACGGATTCCGGGATCGCGGCGAGCTGCGCGAGGGCCAGGTGGCGGATCTCGTCGTCTTCGATGCCGATCGGGTCGACCGCGGGCCGGTCGAGAGCCGCGCGGATCTGCCGGGCGGCGCGGCGCGGCTGTATGCCGAGGCGATCGGCGTCGAGGCCGTCGTCGTCGCGGGCGTCGACGCGGTCCGAGGCGGGCAGCGGACCGACGCGCGGACGGGACGGATCCTGCGTTCGGGCCGGGATACGGAGACGGTCGGCGTTCCGGGCGCGCCGGCGCGTTAGGCCGCTTCGATGCCGGCGGGCAGCGGGCCGCGAGCCGGGGCGCTCGAAATCAGGGCGCCGCGACGATCGGCAGGAACGAGTAGCCGCGCGCCGCATCCGAGCGCAGCCGGACGGCGCGCTCCGCGACGACCCGGTAGCGCGGGAAGCGCGCGAGCAGCTCTTCGAGGGCGATTCGCAGCTCGGTGCGCGCGAGGGATGCGCCGAGGCAGAAATGGATGCCGAGGCTGAAGGCGAGATGCGGGTTCGGCGAGCGCTCGGGATCGAAGGTCTCGCCGTTCCTGAAGACCTGCTCGTCGCGATTGGCGGCGGCGAACGCCATGTGGATCCGGGCGCCCTCCGGAATCTTCCGTCCGTGGATCTCGACGTCGCGAGTCGCGACGCGCGAGAGGCCGGGGACCGGCGACTCGAAGCGCAGGCATTCCTCGATCGCGCGGGGCAGGCCGGCCGGCTGCTCGGCGAGCCGCTGGCGGATCTGCGGCCGCTCGTGGAGCGCGACGATCGCGTTGCCGAGGGCGTTCGTCGTCGTCTCGGTGCCCGCCATCAGGAGCAGCGCGCAGAAGCCGACGACCTCGTCGTGGGAGAGGCGCGGCTCGCCTTCGCCGGGATGCAGCAGCCGGCTCACGAGATCGTCGCCCGGCCGCGCCTCGCGCTCGGGCAGCACGTTCTCGAGATAGCGGTAGATCCATTCGATGCCTTCCGCGGCGGTCGGGCCCGCGCCGGCGTTCGCATGGATGACGGCTCCGGCATGCAGGCTGAAGGCCTTGCGATCCTCGATGCCGACGCCGAGCAGCTCGGTGATCACCGCGACGGGCAGCGGATCGGTCAGCGCCTCGAACAGATCCGTCTCGGCCGAGGGATCGATCGAATCGAGCAGCTCGCGGGTCACGCGGCGGATGAACGCGTCGAGCTTCGCCATGCGCCGCGGCGTGAAGGCGAGATGGACCGCGCTGCGCAGATGGGTGTGGTAGGGGGGATCCTGCGTGATCAGCATCGGCTTCACGGCGACGAAGCCGGTCGGCACCGTCCCCTTCCCGGAAGCGAAGGTCTCCGCGTCGAGGAGCACGCGGCGCACGTCCTCGTAGCGGGAGACGACCCAGAGATCGCGCTCCGGGCTGTAATGGACGGGATGCTCCGCGCGCAGACGCGCGAAGGTCGGGTAGGGATCGGGCGCTTCGGAGAGCGCCTGGGGATCGAACTCGATCGCCCCGGTCTCAGGCATGCGCGCGCCGGGATGCGAAGGCGAGGCCTCCGAGGCCGAGGCCCATCAGCAGCGCCGTCGACGGCTCGGGGATGATCGTGACGTTGATCGTTCCCGAGTAGGAGGCGAAGGTTCCGCCGGTCGCGCCGCTGCGGCCGGTCACGGTCAGGACGAGCGGGCCGGTCAGATCCGTGTTGCCGAGAAAGCCGCTCTCGAAGAAGCCGTTCGGGCCGAGCGTCAGCGCGAAGCCGTTGAGGTCCGCGCTCAGGAAATCGATGTTGCTCGCGCCTTCACCGATCGTCACGAGGCTGACGTTCGCGCTGACGGCGCCGTCGATCGTGAACGTGAACGTATCGATGAAGTCGAAGTCGTCGGTATGCACCGCGCCGAAGAAATTCGTCCCGCCCGAGAGCACGATCGTATTGTCGACGTCGTTGGCGCGCGCCGCGGGGGCGAGGGCGCCGAGGCCGATCATGAGAACCGCGAGGCCCAGGGCCCAGCGCGCGCTCCGTCCCGAGATCCGACCCAAGTTCCGAAACTGCCGCATTCTTCCCTCCACTCCATCTGCTGCTGCGTCCGCTGGCGAACCTGCCGCGCGATCCATCGCCCGGTCTGGCGTCCGGTCCAGCCAACCCGCCAGCACCCGCCCGAGTTCCCGGAAGCGGTCCGACCCGCCCTCGATGTCCGCGCCATGGCCGACGGATCCGGAGCGCGAGAGGCGCGCTCGTTTGGGTGGCTGGACGGGCTCAGAATTGGAAAGGCCGCCGGCAGATCGCGTGCGATTTCTGGACTGATCGTTTCGGACGGCGGGGGCTGGCTCGGCAGAACCCCTGATTTTCAGGGGGTTTGTCTCCCGGTCGGCCTGGATCGGAGTCGTCCGGATCCCGGCCGCCGTCGTAGGCCGTCTTCGCGTCGTCCGCGTGGGTTGCCCCTCGGCGATCGAGCGGGGAGGGCGCGAGCCAGCGATCGACCGGGCGGCTCGGGGTTCTTCGCCTGCGCGGCGGGATGTCGCCGACGTGGGACGCGATGCGACAGGTTCTGACCGGCTGCGAGCGCCGATCCCGCCGCGGCTGCGCGAAGGCGCCGTGCGATCGCGGCGGCGCGAGTCTTCGGCTGGCGCCGTTCTTGCTAAGACATTCGGGGCGGATCAGCGATCCGGGTCCAGGATGGCGAACGACGGCGCGCCCGGGCGCGCCGCAAGGAGGAATGAATGACACGATCACGCAAGGCGACGATGGGTTGGATCGCGGCAGGCGGAGTGAGTCTGCTGATGGGCGGCTGTGCCTCGACGGGCGATCTCGATGCGCTGCGCGCGCGCGTCGATGCGCTCGAGTCCCAGCACCGGACGATCGACGGCCGATTGGACGGTCTCGAGGGCTCGCTCTCGGGCATCGATGCGAAGGCCGATCAGGCGATCGCCCGCGCCGAGGCGGCCGAACGCGAGGCGGCGGCCGCAGCCGGCCGGGCCGACGACGCGGCGCGACGCGCGGACGCCATGTTCAAGAAGACGGTCTCGAAATGATCGGCTGAGCGGGCGCGGAGTCGGCGGTGTCGTCGTCGTCCGGGAGGACGGCGATCGCCACCGGCTCCCCGCTCGCCTGTTCGATGACGCGCCGGAGCCATGCGCGCGTCTCGTCGTCCCCGAGACCGTGCAGGGCGAGCGCGGCCTCGGCGCGCTCGAAGCGGTCGGGGTCCCGGCGATAGCGGTCGGGGTGCGCCTCGACGTAGACGATGCCGTCCTGCAGGCCGAGCTTCACGGTCTGGTAGACGAT
>CAUJGH010000464.1 GCA_963169575.1 Myxococcota bacterium
GAGCCGCGGCCCCGAGCCTTTCGCGGGCGGCGGCCAGCTGTCCGCGCCGCCCGCGCCGATCGACCTCTAACGGCCCCCGCGCGCGGCGCACGACCTCGGCGTCGAGCTCGACGCCGACGATCTCCGCCTCCGGCGCCATCGCCCGCGCGAGCCGCGCGACCGAGCCGCCGCCGAGCCCGAGGATCAGGATCCGCCGCCGCCGCTTCGGCGGGAGCAGCAGCAGCGGCGCGGCGATCGCGTCCCAGACACAGCGCGTCGCCAGCTCGCCCGGCCGGTAGAACGAAGCGAAGGTCTCGTCGACGACGAGGCTGCGCGCGCCCTGCGAATCCTCGAGCCGAACCCGCGGCTTCGGTGCCCGCGCACTTTCCGCGCGCGCCCTGCCTGCATACGCTCTCGCCATGTCCTCCCCCCTCTTCGACGGTCTCGGCCTGCCCGGCGCGGACGATGCCAGAGGTCGGGCCGATCGGCGCGGGTCCGCAGCGCGATCGGTCGTCCGCGTCGCGCTGCCGGTGCCCGTCGATCGCCTCTTCGACTACACGATCGCGGCCGGTGCGGCCGGTGCGGCCGGTGCGGCGAGCGCGGAGAGCACGGAAGGCGCGGCGCTCGTCGGCCGCCGCGTACGGGTCGCGTTCGGCGGCCAGCGCCAGATCGGCTTGATCGTGCCGAGCGATCTGCGCAGCGAAGCCGCGCTGGAGCCGGGACGTTCGCTCGCGCCGGTCGAGGAGATCCTCGACGAGGAGCCCGCGGTCTCGGAGGAGCTGATCCGCGTGCTCGCCGAGGAAGCCGACGCGATCTTCTGCCCGATCGGGCTCGCCATCGCCCATGGCCTGCCGCCCGGATCCGCGCCCCGGATCGCGCGCCCCTTCGCCCTCACGACCCGGGGCGAGCGCGCGCTCGCCGACGGCGCGATCGGCGGCGGGGCCCTCGGCGGCGAAGCGAAGCCGATCCTCGAACGGCTCGCCGGATCGCCTGCGACGCTGCCGACGCTGGTGCGCGCTCTGCCGGGAATCGCGGTGGCGCGGCGGCTCGAGAGCCTCGCGCGCGATGGCCTCGTCGAGCGGCGCTTCGAACGCCGGGCGGCGCGCGCGCGCGTCCCGAGCGTACGCATCGCGCGCGTCGCCGAGGGACTCGATCTCGAGCCGGCCCTGGCGACGCTCGTGCGCGCCGCCGCCCAGGCCGAGCTGCTGCGACGCGTCGCGGCCCATCCCGCCGGCATCTCGACGACCGCCCTCGCCCGCGTCGACGCGCGGGTCGCCGCCGGACTGCGCGCCCTCGTCCGGCGCGGTTTCGTCGAGATCGAGACGCGGCCGATCTTCGCGGCGACGGAGGCGGTGCTCGACGGCGGCGAGCGCGTCGAGCTGACCGACGACCAGCATCAGGCGCTCGGCCCGATCCGCGATGCCATCAAGCGTCAGCTGCCCGCGCGCTTCCTGCTCCATGGCGTCACCGGCAGCGGCAAGACCGAGGTCTACCTCCAGGCGATCGCCGAGACGCTCGCGGCGGGCCGTCAAGCGCTCGTGCTCGTCCCGGAGATCACGCTGACCCATCAGATCGTCGCGCGTCTGCAGGCCCGTTTCGGCGACGAGGTCGCGGTGCTCCACAGCGGCCTCAAGCCCGGCGAGCGCCTCGCCCAGTGGGAGCGCCTGCGCTCGCGGCAGACGGCGATCGCGGTCGGGGCGCGCAGCGCGCTCTTCGCACCGCTCGAGGCGCTCGGCCTCGTCGTGATCGACGAGGAACACGACGGGGCGTACAAGAACGAAGAAGGCTTCCGCTACCACGCGCGCGATCTCGCCGAGCGCCGCGCCGCGCGCGCGAGCTGTCCGCTCGTGCTCGGCTCCGCGACACCGTCGCTCGAATCGCGCTACCGCGCCGAGCAGGGCGAGCTCCATCGGCTCTCGCTGCCGCGCCGGGTCGGTGGCCGCCCGCTGCCGGCGGTCGAGATCGTCGACCTCGCGAAGGAGAAGGCCAAGCGCGCCCGCGGCCGCAAGCTGATCCTCTCGCGACCGCTGCGGCGCGCGATCGAGGAGACCCTCGCCGTCGGGGGCCAGACGATCCTCTTTCTCAATCGCCGCGGCTTCTCGACGCGGATCTTCTGCTTTCAATGCGGCCATGCGGAGCGCTGCAACGACTGCGACGTCGCGCTCGTCTTCCATGCGAGCGAGCATGCGCTGCGCTGTCATTATTGCGCGGCGACCCGCGCGGTCCCCGAGGTCTGCAGCGGCTGCGGCGATCCGGAGACGGCGCTGCTCGGGGTCGGCACCGAGCGCCTCGAGGAGGAGGTCCAGGCGCTCTTCCCCGGCGCGCGCACCCTGCGCCTCGACCGCGACACTTCATCGCGTCGGGGCCATACGGAGAAGGTCCTGCGCGCACTGCGCGACGAGCAGGTCGACATCGTCATCGGGACCCAGATGGTCGCCAAGGGCCACGACTTTCCGGGCGTCCAGCTCGTCGGCGTCGTCGCCGCCGACCTCGGCCTGCACCTGCCGGATTTCCGCGCGGCCGAGCGCACCTTCCAGCTGCTGACCCAGGTCGCGGGGCGCGCCGGGCGCGGCGTGCGGCCGGGCCGCGTCGTCGTCCAGACCTTCGTGCCCGACCATTACGCGCTCGTCCCCGTCGCGACCCACGATTTCGAGACCTTCTACGGCGCCGAGATCGCGCATCGCCGGGCCCTCGGCTACCCGCCCTTCGGCGAGCTCGCGCGCATCGTCGTCAGCGCCGAGGACGAGAAGGAAGCGCTCGCCGCCGCCGAGCTGCTCGCGGCTGCGGCCCGGGCTGCTGGGCGCGCCGCCGAGCCCGGCGCCACCGCTGCGAGTGCGCCGCCCACCGCTGCGGCCGGCGAATCGGCCGGGCCCATCGAGATCCTCGGCCCGGCCCCGGCCCCGATCGCCCGGCTGCGCGGCCGCTACCGCTTCATGCTGCTGCTCAAGGGCCGCGACGCGGCGGCGCTCCGGCCGGCCTGCGACGAGATCGTGCTCGCGCTGCGGCGGCTGCCGCGCGGGGTGCAGGCCGGGCTCGACGCACGCCCGGTCCACATGCTATAAGACCGTCGTTTTCCTCAGCTGATTCAGTGAGTTAGCCACATCGGGCCCGAGCCTCCGGGGCCGTGTGTCGCAACTCGAAGAGCCGCGCCGCGCGTGGCAGGAAGATCGCTGGAAGATCGATGGCGCTTCGCGAAATCGTCCAATTCCCCGACCCGAGACTGAAGCTCGTCTCGAAGCCGATCACGCAGATCACCGACGAGATCCGCCAGCTCGCCGCGGACATGATCGAAGTCATGTACGACGAGCCGGGCATCGGCCTCGCGGCGCCGCAAGTCGGCGAGAGCGTCCGGCTGTTCGTGATCGATACGGAGTGGAGCGACGAGGAGATCGGCCGCAACCCGAAGGTCGTCCTCAATCCCGAGATCTCCGAGCGCGAAGGCCGGATCACCTGGGACGAGGGCTGCCTCTCCGTCCCCGACTACAACGCCGTCGTCGAACGCGATGCGAAGATCACGCTGCGCGGCGTCGACCTCGACGGCAATCCGATCCTCGAGCGCGCCGAGGGGCTGCGCGCCGTCTGCATCCAGCACGAGGTCGATCATCTCGACGGCATCCTCTTCATCGACCGCATCAGCCGGCTCAAGCGCGGGCTCTACGTCAAGAAGCGCCGCAAGCAGCTCGCCGAGGAAGCGGCCGAGAGGCAGGGATGACGCCCCGGTCGCGCGCCCGTTGAGCCCCCTGCGCCTCGTCTTCTTCGGCACCCCCGAGATCGCGTGTCCGACCCTCGAGCGTCTGCTGACCTCGCGCCACGAAGTCGTCGCCGTCGTCTCGCAGCCCGATCGCGGGCGTGGGCGCGGACGCAAGCCGTCGCCTTCACCCATCGCCGCGATCGCCCTGCGCGAAAGCCTCCCGCTGCTGCGACCGGAGAAGGTCGGCGACGCCGCCGTCGTGGAGGCCCTGCGCGCGCTGCGACCGGACCTCGGCGTCGTCGTCGCCTTCGGCCAGTTCCTGCCGAAGGCGATCCGCGAGCTGCCCGCGAAGGGCTACCTGATCAACGCCCATGCGAGCCTGCTGCCCCGCCATCGCGGCGCGAATCCGATCGCCCAGGCCATCCTCGA
>CAUJGH010000465.1 GCA_963169575.1 Myxococcota bacterium
GCGGCGCGAGGGCGGCGGCGCCGGCCGGCGCGAGAAGCCGCAGTCGGGCCACGATCGCGCCCTCGAGGAGAAGCGCTCGCGCCTCGCGCTGGCTGCAGCCGAGGAGCTCTTCACCGACGAGCAGGGCGGCCAGGCCGGCAAGACCCTCGCGAAGGCCGTCCGCGATGCCCATGGCACGAAGGAGCTCGCGGCCGCCTGTCTCGCCTATCTCGAGAAGATCGGCCCGCCCGCGGCGAGCGATCTCGCCTCGATCTTCCTCGACGCCGGCGACAAGGCGGTCAGCGTCCCCGTGCTCGACGCGCTGCTGGCACAGAAGCAGGCGGGCACGCTCGAGCTCGAGGGCGGGTTGAAGCGCCAGATCCGCCTGCTCGCCGAGGATTTCGACGACGCGCTGGCGTCCCGGGCAGAGGATCTGCTGGCCTGAGGTCGGGAGACCTCCCGAGTGATTTCGGCGACGCCCGCCCGGCGAAGCCGAGCCGTCGTGCATCCCGGGAGCGCCGATCCGCGTCGTGATCGTGTGTCGGCGATCCGATTTCCCCCCGCGTCGTCCACGTACGCCCGCAGAGTGTCGCTCGGACCCTCAAGCTGTGCGTGCTCATGTCCGAAGCCGGGGAACGCGCAGGCTCGGCCCCCATCCCGGAGATCTGCGCTCGTCGGGCGGACGCAGCATGGGATCGAGTCCGATACGGAGGGCGACGAGGCGGCGCAGCGCGCTTCTCCACGCGATCGGCATCGCCGCCAGCTTCGTCCTGATCGCGCCGATTGCGAAGGCTGCCGCGACGGCGAAGCTGGCCCACCTCGCGGAGCTGAGCCTCGAAGACCTGATGGACATCGAGGTCGTCTCGGCTTCGAAGAAGCCGCAGGGGCGAACGGAGACCGCTTCGGCGATCACGGTCATCACCGCCGACGACATCCGGCGCGGCGGATTCACGCATCTCGCCGAAGCGCTGCGCACGGTCCCGGGCCTCGAGATCGGACAGGTCGATGCGAATCGCTGGTCGATCTCCGTGCGCGGCAACAACAGCCTCTTCGCCAACAAGCTGCTCGTGCTGATCGACGGGCGGACGGTGTACACGCCGGTCTTCGGCGGGACCTACTGGGACATCCAGGACCATCCGCTCGAGGACATCGATCGCATCGAAGTCATCCGTGGCCCCGGCGCGGCGATCTGGGGCGTGAACGCGGTGAACGGCGTGATCAACATCCTCACGAAGAGCGCGAAGCAGACGCGGGGCACGCTGGCGAGCGCCTACGTCGGTGATCGCGAAGCCGGCTGGACGACGCGCTTCGGCGGCGCGATCGGAGACGAAGCGGAGCCGATGACGGCCTATCGCGTTCATGCGCGCGCCCATCAGACGAAGGACTACGACGTCGACCGCGACGGCGACGGCCACGACGAATGGCGGCACGGCCGGCTCGGGTTCCGGATCGATTCGAGCCCCTCCGAAGCCGACGCGCTCCGCCTCTCCGGCGACGTCTATGCCCAGCAGAACGACCAGGCCGCCCTGAATCCCTTCGCATTCCCGCTGACGTTCCGCGAGATCCACTACGAACAGACCGGAGGCAATCTCGTCGGGAGCTGGGATCGCGCGCTCGGCGAAGACTCGAGTCTGCAGGTCAAGGGCTATTACAGCCTCGACCGCCGCCAGTTCCTGCTCGAGAGCGAGTCGCATACCGCCGATCTCGAGCTCCAACACGATTCGGTGCCGTTCGAGCATCTCTCGCTCAGCTGGGGCGGCGGCTACCGCTATACGGAGACCCGCTTCAGCGGCCGGCCCGTCGGCATTTCGATCGCCTTCGATCCCGACGACGAGGCGCTCCATCTCGCCACGGCCTTCGCGCAGCTGCAATACGACCTGTTCGCAGACAGGCTCTCGCTCATCGCCGGGACGAAGCTCTCGTACGATGGTTGGAGCGGCTTCCAGTACCAACCGACCGGCCGTTTCGTCGTCAAGCCGGCCGAAGGACACGCCGTCTGGGCCGCCGTCTCGCGCGCCGTACGCACTCCGACGCAGGCGGAGCGCGACATCAGCCTCGTCCTCCCCGGTGCGCTTCCGGTCGAACTCACGGGCGATCGGGGGACGCGAGCCGAGGAGCTGACGGCCTTCGAGCTCGGTTATCGCTTCTACGCCCTCGAGCGTGTGAACGTGGATCTCACGGCCTTCTGGAACGAGTACGAATCGCTCAGCAATTTCGTCGCGCGGATTCCTCCGGTCCCGCCGCCGCTGCGGGTCGAGTTCTCGAATTCGTCGAGGCTCTCGACCCGGGGCGTCGAGGTCGAGGTCAACGTCGTGGCGACGTCGTGGTGGCGGCTCCGGATGGCCTACAGCTACCTCCAGATGGACGAGTTCGAGAAGGCGAGCAGCCTCTCGTTCGGCAAGACGAGCCAGCAGAATCCCCATCACCAGTTCAACGTCGGATCCTCCTTCGAGCTGCCGCTGGACCTCGAGTTCGACGTCTCCGTCTACTACGTCGACGGACTCCCGGCCGTCGTCCCGAGCCTCGCGTCGCCGAACGACAACGTCGAGCAGTACGTCCGCCTCGACCTGCGCCTCGCCTATGCACCGGCGGACGGCCTGGAATTCGCGCTGGTCGGCCAGAACCTGAACGACGATCGCCATTACGAGAGCAGCGATTTCACCGGCGGGCAGTCGACCCAGATCCCGCGCTCGTTCTACGCCAAGGCCGTCTTCGCCTTCTGACCCTCGCGGCCCGTGCGGAGCCGGACCGGCCGAGCGGGCCGAGGCCGGGCGGATCGCATCCGCGCCGCATTCTGGATCCGGGGCAGATGGGTTACGCTGCGCGCATGGCGCACGAAGTCGAGATGCGAGCGCTCGCGGAGTACCTCGAGCAGCACAATCTCAAGCACACGAAGCAGCGCGAGCTGGTCCTCGGGGTGTTCCTCGAGGCGAAGCGGCACGTCTCGTCGGAGGATCTCTATCAGGTCGTCCGGGAGAAGCATCCGAACGTCGGATACACGACCGTGTACCGGACGATGAAGCTCCTCGTCGAGGCCGGCCTCGCGACCGAGCGGCATTTCGACGACGGCATCACCCGCTACGAGATCGAGCAGGAACACCACGATCATCTGGTCTGCGTGAAGTGCGGGAAGATCCAGGAATTCGAATGCGAGATGATCGAGCGGACCCAGCGCGAGATCGCCGCGCGCTACGCCTTCCGCGTCCTGCGCCATCGCCACGAGCTCTACGGCCACTGTGCGGATTGCGCGCGCGAAGAGCGCGGCGAATGATCGACGAATACGATCAGTCGCCCTTGATTGGCTAGCTCGCCGACTTCCATTTGAGGCCCGGACGACGCTTTTCCTTCGCGCATTCGCGAAGATACAAGTTGATCAGCGTCTGGTAGGGAATCTCCGTATCCGCGGCGAGCTCCTTGAAGTACTCGAGCGTCTGCTCGTCGAGCCGGATCGTGACCTGCTTCTTGAGCTGCTTGGCATAGGGATTCGCCTTCCCCTTCGAGAAGTCGTATTGCCGCCTCATTCTCTCCATCTCCTCTCGTAATCGCGGCGCTCTTCGCGATGCGCTTTTCGGGCCGAAATGATTCGAATGACCCGGTCGTCCGACCTGTAGCAATGACAAACGACGAGAGTCCGCAGGCTTGCGCTGAGACCCAATAGGACGAACCGATCCTCTGAATCCTCGTCCGGGTCGTCGACGAGGATTGCCCGATCGTCGTAGAAGACGGACCGGGCTTCTTCGAAAGAAACGCCATGCTTCCGTTGATTCGCGGCGCTCTTTTGAGCATCCCATTCGAAACGGAGGTCGGTCATCGTTTTCGAATGTAGCTACATGATAACTACAAGCAAGATTGCCGCGCGATTCGTGGATTCAGCGGAGGATTCTCGGTGAGCTCGGTATCGGGCTCCCTCCTGTCGATCCACCTACCCCCGCCCCGAATGGCTCGGAAGCTCGTTCTCTTTGAACGCCGCGAGCCGTCGCCCCTGCTGGTCCTTCGCGGAGAGCAGCGGCTCGTCGATCGGCCACTCGATGCCGAGGGCGGGATCGTTCCAGGCGATCGTGATCTCGCTGGTCGGGTCGTAGAGATCGGTGCATTTGTATTGCATCTCGGCGATCTCGGAGACGACGCAGAAGCCGTGGGCGAAGCCTTCCGGAATCCAGAGCTGGCGGAAATTCTCGGCGGAGAGTGCGAAGCCGACGCTGCGACCGAAGGTCGGCGAGCCGACGCGGATGTCGACGGCGACGTCGAAGATCTCGCCGAGCGAAGCGCGGACCAGCTTGCCCTGGGGCCGCGCGAGCTGGGCGTGGAGGCCGCGCAGGGTGCCGCGGCGCGAGCGGCTGTGGTTGTCCTGGACGAAGCGCGCGTCGAGGCCGGCGGCGGCGTATTTCTCGGCGTGCCAGGTCTCGAGGAAGAAGCCGCGGTCGTCACGGTGGACGGTCGGTTCGATCAGCAGGACATCGGGCAGGGCGGTCGGGGTGATCCGCAAGGGGCGTCTCCGGGAGCGGGGGGAGCGGGCGTCGACTCGGACGGCGCGAGGATAGGCGGGCTCCGCGGGATGGTCAGCGATCGTCCGGGGACTTGCGATCGTGCTGCGCCGCGCGGCGGCACGCATCAAGCGGCGACATCGGACGCCCCGCTCGCCCCGCGCTCGCCTCGGAGCCGCCCTCGGCTCGGCCTCGCGGCGCTACGGCCAGTGGGCCATCGCTTCAATGCCTCTCAGCCGCAGAGCTTCGCCGCCATCGGCTCGGGAGCGATCCCGCGCAGCTGGACGCGACCGGATCGCAGCATGTGCATCACGGTCGCGACGACTTCCCGCTCCGAGTCGCTGTATTCGGCGACGGCTTCGACGAGTTCGAAGAGGCTGACTTCCTCCGGCGCCTCGTCCTGCTCGAGGTCGAGGAAGGTCTCGACTTCATGCACCTGGCAGAAATGCTCGACCGGGATCGAAACGCTCGTCGGATGGGCCATGACTGCGAACCTCCTCGTGACCTTGTTTCGATCGGCGGACTCCCGGGCTTCTGAAGACGAGCTGCGCCGATTCCGCATCTCGCCCCCGCCCTGCACCGCTGCTTCGACTCATATGCATCCGGCATGCCGGCTCGGCATCCCTGGCCGGGGCCAGGCACGCCGGCCGGTTCGGAGCGGTTGGTTCGGGGTATTCCCGGCCTTGCCGGTTCCCGTTGTGGCCCGAAGTGGGTGCGCGGGGCGTGTTTCGCGCGGGGCGGGCTCGGGGATGGGGCGATTCGCCGCCGATGCGCGCCCGAAGCGTATCTGCGCGTCGGCGCGCAAACAGGCAACGCCTGTTCGCATTTCGGTCAGCCCCGGGCGCGACTCGTGCACAGCGGAACGCGCCGCTCGCCTCGCCTCGCCGCCCGCCTAGCGTACCTGCCGCATCGAGAGCGCTTCGGCGACGTCGGTGCTCGTCGTCCCGGCCCGGCCTGCGAGGTCCGCGATCGTGCGCGCGACGCGCAGCAGGCGGCGGGCGACGCGCGCGGACAGATGCAGACGCTCGACGGCCCGGCCGAGCAGCGCGAGCGCCGCGGGTTCGGCGGCGACGAGGGCATCGAGCCGGGCATCGGGGAGTGCGGCGTTCGGGGCGAAGCCGCGGACCTGCTGGATCGCCCGGGCGCGCGCGACGCGCTCGCGAACGACCGCGCTCGGGGGCCCGTCGACCGGGCCGTTCAGCACGGACCACGGTACTTCGCCGACCCCGACGACGAGATCGATCCGGTCGACGAGCGGTCCCGAGAGCCGTCGCTGATAGCGCGCGAGCGCCGCGTCGTCGCAGCGGCAATCCCGGCCGGGACTGCCGTATGCGCCGCAGGCGCAGGGGTTCGCCGCGGCGATCAGCTGGAAGCGGGCCGGGAGCTCCCAGGTCCCGTTCGCTCGTGCGATCCGGACGACGCCCTGTTCGAGCACCTCGCGCAGGGATTCGAGACAGCGCCGGTCGAATTCGGGGAGCTCGTCGAGGAAGAGCACGCCGCGATGGGCGAGCGAGGCTTCGCCGGGGCGGATCGGATTGCCGCCGCCGAGCAGGCCCGCAGCGCTCGCGGTGTGGTGGGGTGCGCGAAAGGGAGGGCGGTCGGGGATCGCCGCTTCGGGCGCGATGATGCCCGCCGCATCCGCGATGCAGAAGGCTTCGAGCCGTTCGTCCTCGCGCAGGGACGGCAGCAGGGCGGGCAGGCGCCGCGCGAGCAGGGTCTTGCCCGTGCCGGGCGGGCCGGTCAGCAGCAGTCCATGGCCGCCCGCGGCCGCGACCTCGAGCGCCCGCTTGGCGAGGGGCTGGCCCCGGATGTCCGAGAGGCAGGGAAGCCCATCTTCGTCCCCGGCCCCGCCCGCGTCCTCGAGCGTCCGCCCTTCGCAGAGCGACGCCGCACTCGGCAGGCGCTCGCCGCCGAGCAGATGGGCCATCACGGCCGCGAGGTCCGGCGCTGCGCGCACCTCGAGACCCGGGGCATGCCGCGCCCGCTCCGCACAGCCCGCCGGCACGATCGCCTCCCGGGCGCCCGCGGCGCGCAGGGCGAGCAGCGAAGCGAGCACGCCGCGGGTCGCCCGCAGCCGGCCATCGAGGGCGAGCTCGCCGACGAAGGCCCGGCCGTCGACGGCCTCCGGCGGCAGCGAGCCGCCCCCGGCCAGGATTGCGATTGCGATCGCAAGGTCGAGGCCCGCCCCGTTCTTGCGCAGGTCGGCCGGGGCGAGATTCACGGTGACCCGGCGATCGGGGAAGGGGAGGCCCGAGGCGGCGATCGCGCCCCGGATCCGGGAGATGCTCTCGCGAACGGCCGCCTCGGGCAGGCCGACCACGTCGACGCAAGGCAGCTGGGAAGAGATCCGGACCTCGACCTCGACGGGCACACCCGTCACGCCGACTACCGCCGCACTCCAGACACGCGTCATCGAGGCACTCGCCGGGACCGGGTGCATCGGGGCTTCGATCAGGCGGGACGCGGGGGCGGGTGGCTGGGCGAGCCGCCCGGGTTCGGGGCGGCGGTCGGTTCGAGGCGCGTTCGAGGGCCGGAACGCAAGGGAGGCAGAGCTCTCAGGGTAGAGCTCTGCCTCCGACTTTCGAAAAGCCCCGCGAGGAGCGGGTCTTCGTTTCTGATGTGTCTGGTGCGCTGTCGATGTGTCAGAAAATTTGCCGATGGGACGAAATTTCTTGCGGTGCTGCGATTCAGCGGGGTTTCACGCGCCTTGCGCAGCAGAGAGAACGGATTCGCATTTTGGGACACCGGGCCGAAGCGCGGGTCCGACAGGCGCGTCGCAGAATCCGCGAGGCTCGCCGAACCTCCTCGAAAAATCAGCCATCTATCTGATTTTTCATGGGTTTTCATTGCGCCATCCAGATTGGCACGCTAGTTTGCCAAGCCCGCGGACAGGCCCATCCGGGTCGACGCGTGTCCGATCGAGCGGCGGATCGAGCCGCGCAAGCCAATCGCGAGGCGCTGATCGCGCGATGTGTACGTTGATCGTCCTTCATCGCTGCGTCCCGGGAAGACCTCTCGTCGTCGCCGCGAACCGAGACGAGTTCTTCGCGCGGCCCGCCGAGGGGCCGGCGATTCGCGAGTCGCGCAGCGCAAGGATCCTGGCGCCGCGGGATCTGGAAGCGGGCGGAAGCTGGGTGGGTCTGAGCGAGCGCGGCGTCTTCGCCGGGCTGACGAACCTGCGGCCGATCGAGGCGGTGCCGAGCGGCAGAGCGCTCCGCTCGCGCGGCGAAGTGGTGATGAAGACGCTCGAGGCGCGCAGCGCCGAAGATGCGAGCGAGACGTTGTCTCGGTTGGAGGAGGGGCTCTACAACCCGTTCCAGCTCGTCGTGGCCGACGCGCATTCGGCAGCGCTGATCGTCTATCGCGATGTGCCGCGGATCTTCCCGCTCGAACCGGGGCCGCACGTCGTCGGCAACGTCGAGGACGAGCGGATCGCCGAAGCGTTCGGCAAGCCCCTCGCGGCGAGCGGCGCGAGCGGCGCGAGAGACGGCGCCGAGACGCGGAGCGGGGACGAAGCCGGGAGCTGCTTCCCGGGCTTCGAGGGCATCGAGGGATTGGTCGACACCGCAGAGCCGCGGGCGCAGAAGCTGGTGCGCATCCGCGGGCGGGTCGAGAAGATTTTGACGGAGCCGGGCGGGGACCTCTTCGAGGGCCTGGCGCGGATCTGTCGAGAACACGTCGAACGAGGAGACGAAGCCGAGCTCGGCGCCGCGCCGGGACCGACGAGCCCCTTCGAGTCGACATGTGTCCATGTGGCGGATCGTTATGGCACTCGCAGCTCGCTCCTCCTGGAGCTGTCCGAGGATGCCCTGGCGAGCCGGCTCTGGACGACGGATGGACCGCCGTGTCGGCGGCCCTTCGAAAATCGGTCGTCCCTGTTGCGGGAGCTCGGTGTCCGGCCGAGCGCGTAGCAGGGACCGAAACGATGTGAGGACGAAGCGTTGAGAAGAATCGGCAGCAACATTCGCAAGAAGAGTTCCGAAGAGCGGTCCCACCGCCTCACGAAGAACATCATCGAGTACTCGGATTCCGAGACCCCCAAGAACGACTATCCGCGCCGCATCGTCTCGCCCACCCGGGCTTCGAAGTGCTGCACGGACGACAGCCGCATCAACGTCGGCTCCGTGCGCGAGGTCGAAGGGTTCATGTTCTGCTACCGCGTGTGCCAGGAGTGTGGCCACGCCGTCAAGTACTTCTACCCGTCGAACGAGTCGACGAGCCCGGCGCTCAAGGCCTATCGCGAGCGCCAGAAGTACATGCTCCAGTAGTTCGCGCCCGCCGCTGCGCAGGGAGCTCGATCTCTCCCCTCGCGCAGTCCGGCCAGAGCCGCGAACGGCTTCGAGCGATGGAGAAGGCGGTCGAGCAATTGGCCGCCTTCTTTCGTTCGGAGTTTCGTTCGGAGTTTCGCTCGGAGTTTCGTTCGGAGTCTCGCTCGGAATCTCGTTCGGGGTCGAGCCGAGCGTCGCATTCGCTGTCGCTTCGTGGTCGCTTGCGGGGCGAGTCGTCTAGGATTGCGCTCGGCGCCGCTCCCGCCCCGCGGCGCGAGGATTCCGATGCGCCCTGTCGAATCAGTGTCCGAGTCCGAAGCCGAGCCGATCTCGAACGTCGCCGACGCGACCCGCTGGCTCGACGGCCTGATCAACCGCGAACGGACCGGCGACTACGTCTACGAGCGGCTCGATCTGCGTCCGATCGAAGCGCTCATGGACGCGATCGGCCGCCCCCACGAGCGCCTCTCGGTTCTCCACGTCGCCGGCTCGAAGGGCAAGGGCTCCACCTGCCTGTTCGCCGAATCGATTCTCGGCGCCCTCGGCGAGCGCGTCGGCACGTTCACCTCCCCCCATCTCGAGCGCTGGACCGAGCGCTTCCGCATCGCTGGCCGCGAGATCGAGGAAGCCGACCTCGTCGCCGCCGTCCGGCGCGTTCGGCCCGCGATCGAACGCCTGCGGCACGGGCCGCCCGAGACGCGTCCGAGCTTCTTCGACGCGACGACGGCGATCGCCTTCGTCGCCTTCGAGGCAGCGCGCGTCGACCGGGCCGTGATCGAGGTCGGCCTCGGCGGGAGGCTCGACTCGACCAACGTCGTCCGCCCCGCCGTCACCTGCATTACGTCGATCGAGCTCGAACACACCGACAAGCTCGGCCCGACCGAAGCCGCGATCGCCGGCGAGAAGGCGGGCATCCTGAAGACCGGCGTGCCGGCCGTGCTCGGCCGCCTCGGTCCGGAGGCGGCGGAGGTGATCCGAAAGCGCGCGGCGGCGGTCGGCGCAGAGGTCTTCGCGGCGGGCGAGCATTTCGACGTTTGCGCGCTCGATCCCGTCGCGAGCCGGGGCGGCGAGGACGACGGCGGCGCCGAGCCTCGCCGCGCTGCGATCGCCCTGGGCCAGCGGATCCGTTTCGAGTCCCGGGGCGGGTCGCCGATCGAGGCGGAGCTGCCCTTGTTCGGCGCCGCGGCGGCCGCGAACGCGGGGCTCGCGATCGAATGCGTGCGCAGGCTCGGGGGCTGGGACGAAGCCGCCGTGCGCGAAGCCGCCCGCCTCGGACTCGCGCGGGCGGCGCTGCCCGGTCGCATCGAGATCCTCGCGAACGATCCCGCGGTCCTGATCGACGCCGCTCATACCGCCCGCTCGGCCGAGAACGTCGCGGAAGCGCTCGCCCGCCTGGCGCCCGAGGGCTTCGATCTGCTCTTCTCGATCTCGAGCGACAAGAACGTCGACGCCGTGCTCGCCCCATTGCTGCCCGGCGCGATTCGACTCTGGCTGACGCGCGCCGACGCGCTGCGCTCCGCCGATCCGCTCCGCCTGGCAGAACGCGTCCACGCGCTCCGGCCGGAACTCCCGATCGAGATCATCCCCGACCCGGAGAGCGCCGCGCGCACCGCTCGAGCTGCCCTCCCGCCCGGCCGCCGCCTCTGCGCCGTCGGCTCGGTCTATCTCGCCGGCATCACCCGCCGGATCCTCGGCCCCCTAGGCGACGAAGGAGGCGACTAACGCGGCGGCAGCCCGAGCTGCCCGCGCATCTCGTTGTAGACGTCGAGCAGGGCGATCGAACTCGGCGCAGGCGGGCGCGGCGGTCGGTTCGCGCGCAGGCTGCGAGCCGCCCCCTCGAGCTCGGTGATCGAACGCCGCAGGCGACCGGCGGTCTTTTCGAACTCGGCGATCTCGCTGCTCGCGAGCCAGAGGGCCTGCAGCATCTCGGCCTGGGCCTGCTGCTGCTCGGCGAGGTCCGCCAGCCGGCGCGCGAGCGCGCGGCGTGCCGGCGCCGGGAGCGATTTCGGATTCGCGCGCCAGTCGCCGTAGTCGAGAGCGGCGAGGGATTTCTCGATCGCGAGGGCCGTCGCATGCGCAGCCCAGGCGAGCTCGAAGCGGGCGAGGCCGCCGAGATCGCCGGGGGCCGGTCGCTCCGCCATCCGCTCGACGTCGCGCAGCACCGGCGCGATCCGGCGCGCGCTGCGCCGGAGCGCGGCGCGGTCGGCGTGCTGGTGGAAGAAGCTGCGATCGACGCCGTCGAAATAGAGATATTGCAGGGCGGAGCCGTTGAAGATCCGGAAGCCGGCGTCGTGGATCGCGCCGAGGCGGCGATAGATCCGCGCGTAGGCCGGCGAGTCGTCGCCGAACAGATCGCGGCCGAGAGCACGATCGAAGTTCGCGGCTTCCGCTGCGCCCGACCAGGCGTTCTGCGCGCCCTGGGCATAGGCGTAGAGCGAGGCGCCGAGGGTGTTGTAATGCCCGAAATCGCCCCAATCCGTATTGAGCAGGCCAGTCGCGCCATGCCGCTTGCCGGCGTCGGCCCAGCGGGCGATGTTCGCCTCGCTGTTCGCGACGCGCGGAAACAGGCAGTTCCAGGCGGACGTTCCCGGCGAGACCCAGAACTCGAAGCCATGGCGCCGGAGCGTCGCGATCCGGTCCGCGTCGAAATCGGCTTCGTACCACCAGTCGATCAGCAGCGTATCCGGCGCGAGCCGCGGGATCTGGTCGGCGTGCTTGTAGGCGAAGTCGGCCCAGATCATCAGCTGCTTGCCGTGGCGCCGGGCGAGGCCCGAGAGCGCCTCGACGTGGCCGGCGAAGAGCTCGCCCGGAGATTTCTTCGGCGCGCGCAGCGCCGATTGGCCGCGACCGAGATCGAAGGGCTCGTCGCAGTTCGCGTTGAAGCGCTTCGATCGGAAGAGCGGCAGGAACTCGTCGTAGAGCTCCGCGAGGAAGGCATGGGTCTCGGGCCGGCTCGGCGACACCGACCAGCGGCGATCGCTCTCGGCGAGCTTTCGATAGCGCGGCAGCGAGAGGATCCGCTCCATGTGGCCCAGGGATTGAAGACAGGGCACGAGCTCGACACCGCGATCCGCGGCATAGGCGTCGAGGGCGAGAATCGTCTCCGCGTCGAGCGGCGACGCGCCGGCGCCGATCTCCGGATGGCGCCGGAACGCGAAGGTGTGCCCGACGTAGAGCATCAGCACGTTGAGACGCAGACGCGCGCAGAGATCGACGAGCGCCTCGAGCGTCGCGCGCCGGGGCACCCGCCCACGCGATACGTCGAGCATGATGCCGCGATCGCGAAAATCCGGTTGGTCGAGGAGCTCGAGCGCCGGCAGCCGTCCGCCGCGCTGCGCGAGCGGGCCGAGCGTGTTCAGCCCGTAGCGAATGCCATGGAGGGTCGGGGCGGAGAGCTCGATCCCGCGCGGGCCGATGACGAGGCGATAGGCGTCCCGCGCCGTCGGCTCCTTCGGTTCGAGGGCTGCGCGGCGATCGATCCGGCAGACGATCGCCGGGCCGCCGCGGGGCAGCGTCGCCGGACGCTCGATCGCGATCTCGGCACCGCAGGCCTCGCTCCACTGCCGCTTCAGCGCCTGGGCCGCCAGCAGGACGGATCGCTCGAGCGCCGGGTCCGAGGCCGCGGCGGGAAGCGACGTCGGCGCCGGGACGAACAGCGGGATCACCTTCGGCAGCCGCAGCTCGCCTCGGCGTCGCCGCACGCTTTTCGGTGTCGGAAGCAGGGGCGGCAGCCCTCGGCTCTTCGCGCGCGTCGTCGTCGCGCGCTTCTGGCTGCGCATGCGGGCCCCCATCGGTCGCGCATTGTACGTCGATCGCTTCGGGGCCCAAAGGCGCTCGACCGGGACCGAGCGCGCGGGCCGCGAGCGCGGCGGCCATGCCGCGTGCTCGGAGCGCGGGGCCGACCGGGGCAGCCGCCCGAAAAAGAAGAAGCGCCCGGGCCGGCTCCTCGCACGAGGTGTGCGAAGGGAGGGGTAGCCAGCCCGGGCGCGAGAATGGGGGCCCGCTCCTCGAAGACGCCCCAAGATCAACGACCCGGAAGAGAGCAAGCGCCGTGCCAGGGCGAGGGGAAAAGCCCCTGATGCATTCAGGCGTCTTCCGGGGGCGAGCGTCTAGAGGGAACGAGCGGCGCCGGTGCAGGGATGCGGAAGCGCCCTGGAAGCACGCGGGCATCGGTGAGGGGTGGGTGACCCAATTTGGCGCGGAGGGCGCCGCTTTCCGGCTGCGGATTCAGGGGGGAGCGTGCGCCGCCGTCTACGCGCCCGGCCGGGCGAATGAGCGAACGCGTTCCGAGAGGGCCGCGATATGCGCGGGTGTCGTCCCGCAGCAGCCGCCGAGGATTCCGGGCGCCGTCCAGAGCCCCTCGCCAAAGGCGTCGGGAAAGCGGCGCGGATCGCCGGAGGCGTCGCGGGCGAAGCCGGTCCGCGGCTCGGGCTGTCCGAGGTTCGGCGAGAGGAGCAGGGGGGCCGGGAGTTCCGCGAGCGCGCGCCGGCAGACGGCGAGGTTCGCGATGGGAAGGCAATTGACGCCGACGGCCGAAGCGCCCTCGTCGAGGGCCTGCGCTGCTGCGGTTCGCAGGGGCTCGCCCGAGAGCAGCGTCGCCCCTTCCCAGGCGACGAAGGAGACGGCGAAGGGCAGCCCCGTCGCGGCGGCGGCGCGCGCCGCAGCGCGGGCTTCGCGCGCGCTGTTCATCGTCTCGACGAGGATCAGATCGGCGCCGGCCTCGCCTAACAGATCGGCCTGGCGACCGTGCTCCCGGGCGAGGGCCTCCGCCGGCGGGACGAGATCCGGGCGGTAGCAGTCTTCGAGGGGCGGGAGCGAGCCCGCGATCCAGACGGGCGCCGCGTCGGCCGCTTCGCGGGCGAGGCGAGCGCGAACGGCGAGCTCGATGGCGAGACGCGTCAGGCGCGCATCGCTCTCGGCGAGGCCTGCGCGGGCGAGCGTGCGGCGCTGGGTGCGGAAGCTGTTGGCGGTCAGGATCTCGGCTCCGGCGGCGAGCTGGGCGGCGTGGATCTGGAAGACGGCTTCGGGCGCCTCGAGCAGGGCGTGGGTCGACCAGAGCGGCAGGCCCGTCCGGAGCCCGGCGCGTTCGAGCTCGGTGCCCGTCGCGCCGTCGAGGATCAGGGGGCCGCCCTCTCCGGCGAGGCGGCGGGCGAGGGCGAGGCGTCGTGTGTCGCTCGCGGCCGCGGCTCGCACTGCCGCGCTCGTTCGCGTCCGAGCGCCGCCGGCCTGGATATCGCGGTCTTCAGGCCGCATGGGCGCGCTGGCCTCCCGGTCGCGGTGTCGCGGGCCGATCGCTCGCGGATTCCCGCGCCGGCGAGGATGCGCTAACCACCCTCCCTGCGCGAATCCCGGAGACCCCCGTGCAAGAGCAGCCCGAATCCACGATCCCGGCGGATCGCTCGCTCGCGGTCTTCTGCGATTTCGACGGCACCTTCTCCGTTCAGGACGTCGGCTCGACCCTCGCCCGCGAGCGCCTCGCCGAGCGCCGCCGGCAGCTCTGGAGCCGCTTCGAGCAGGGCGAGTTCACGGCCTGGAGCTACGTCGTAGAGCTCTTCGACGGCTTCGTCCTGCCCGAGGCCGAGCTCGTCGCGTTCCTGCGGACGATCCAGCTCGATCCCGGCGCGCGCGGCCTCGTCGACTGGTGCGCGGCGGAGCGGATTCCCTTCCAGATCCTCTCCGATGGCTTCGACTGGAATCTCGAGCGCCTCCAGGAAATCCACGACATCCGCTTCGACTTCCGCGCGAATCACCTCGAATACGAAGGCGACGTCTGGCGCGTGGCGCCGGGCGGCCCCGATCCCGCCTGCGATTGCGGCACCGGGACCTGCAAGCGCCGCCTGATCGCCGCCTATCGCGTTCGCCATCCGAACGCCTTCTGCGTCCACATCGGCAACGGCCGCGTCTCCGATCGCTGCGGCGCACTCGAATCCGATCTCGTCTTCGCGAAGGACACGCTCGCCCCGGCCCTGCTCGAGCAGGGCCGCGCCTTCATCCCCTTCGACGACCTCGACGAGGTTCGGCGGACGCTCGCCGAAGGCCTGCGCGCGGGGCGGGAACGCGCGCAGCGATGACGCTCGATCCGGAAACACCTGCCCGTGTCGCCGTCGTCGGCGCGGGACTGTCGGGGCTGCGCGCGGCCTGGCGCCTTTCGCGCGCGGGCTTCGACGTCGTCGTCTACGAAGCGCGTGCAGCGATCGGCGGGCGGGCGGGCGGCGCCTGGCAGGCGGGGCATTGGATGGACGCGTCGTGGCCGGTGCTCGACGCGCGCAACGCCGTGCTCCTGCGCTGGGCGATCGAGCTCGGGCTCGGCGACGACATGCTGCCGCTGCGGCCGGTGCAGCCGAATCTCTGGCGCGGGGGCCGGGCGCACGCCGTCGAGCCGACGAGTCTGCGCGGTGCGGCCTGGACTCCCGGCTGGCCGATCCTGCAGACGGCGAAGCTGCTGCGCTGGCCGCGTCTGATGACGCGCTATGCGGCGCAGCTCGATGCGCGCGCACCCGAGCGGGCGGCGGATCTCGATTTTCGCAGCGTGCGCGACCACGTCGAGCTCTACTTCGGCCGGTCGGCGCTCGATCTCTGGCTGACCCCCGAGCTGCAGACGAGCTATGGCGACTCCGTCGAGGATCTCTCGCGCGTCGCGCTGCTGCAGTATGCGAAGGCGCGCGGGCTCGGCGGTTGGCGTCCGGGACTCGCCGGATTGCCGCGGCGCCCGCTCTTCGATCTCGCGCAGGCCGCGGGCGAGGGGCTGCGGATCTTCCGCGAGACGACGGTCCGCCGGATCGACGAAGAGCCGTCGGGCGGATTCCGGATCGAGGCCGTCGATGCCGACGGGCTGCGCAGCGAGGCCGACTACGATGCGGTGGTCTCGGCGCTGCCGGCGAGCGAGGCGTCGCGCGTCGCGAGCTCGCTCTTGACGACCGCAGAGCGCGATTTCTTCGCGGCGGCGAGAGAGCGTCCGGTCGTCTGTCTCGCGGTCGCGCTCGAAGCCGTCGCCGGGCGGGCGCCCCAGGAGATCCGTTTCGCGCGGGGAGACGCTTCGCCCGTCGCTTCGTTCGTCGTCGAGCCGGGCCAGCATCTCGGCCGGTCGCCGGAGGGGCAGAGCCAGATCGTGGCCTGCCTGCGCGACGCCGCGAGCGAGCGCTGGCTGCGCGAGGCCGACGACGTCGTCGAAAAGACGGTCCTGCGCGCGCTCGCCCGCGCGCAGCCGGGGCTCGAGGAGCAGGTCCTCGAGACGCGCCTCACGCGCGCGCGCGTTCCTTTCTTCGAGGTCGGCGCCTATCGCCGGCTCGCGCGCTTCGATCGGGTCCAGCGCGATCGGCGCGATCTCGGCCGTCGGCTCTATTTCGCCGGCGACCATTTCGCGGGTGCGGGCTTCGAGGCGGCGATCCTCTCGGGCGATCGCGCCGCCGACGCACTCCTCGCCGATCAGCGCGCGTAGGCGATGCCGCTCCAGAGTGCGACGCCCGACAAGACGAGCCCCGCGAGCCAGATGAGCGCGAGCAGGCGCGCGCCGTTGCGGTAGCTCGGCCGCTTTCGAGCGCGCAGGGCGACGTCGATCGTCATTCCGAGCACCAGCAGCAGCGCCGCCGCCGCGAAGGGATTGCGGTCGACGCCGGCGAGGATCATGAGCGTCGCCGCGAAGGCCCCGCCGCTGCCGAGGCCGACGGCGAGCACCGGCCAGAGCGACGGCTCCTGCATGAACGTCCCGATCAGCTGGTCGAAGCCCGGCAGGCCGTCGTCCTCGCCACTGCCCCCTCCGTGGCCCCCGCCCCCGCTCCTGCCGTCCGAGCCGGATCCCTCGCCGTGCGGTCCGATCCCGCGCGCCTCGCCGTGCTCTCGTTCGGGCGCTTCGCCGCGTGCCCGGTCGGGATCGATCGGTGCCCTGTTCGTCATCGAAGTCAGTCCTTTCGCAGGACGACGCGCGTCGCCCCCGCCCCGCCCTCTTCACGCGCGGCCTCGCGGATCTCGACGACCCAATGCGAGCGCGGCAGGAACTCGCGCACCGCCCGCCGCAGCGCGCCGGTCCCGATGCCGTGGATGACGCGCAGCTCGTCGCGGCCCTCGACGGCCGCCTCGTCGAGGCCGGCGTCGAGCCGTTCGAGGGCTTCCTCGGCGCGCAGCCCGCGCAGATCGATCTCGACGACGCCGCCGACCCGCATCGGCGGCGCCGGCTCGCGCCGCCCGCCCGCCGCGGGATTCGGCTCGCGCTCGCCGGCG
>CAUJGH010000466.1 GCA_963169575.1 Myxococcota bacterium
GTGCCGACGACCGCGACCGCGGGCAGCAGCGTGACGAAGCGGTCCAGGGAGAGTTCCAGCCGCGTGACCGTGCCGGGCACGAAGTCCACGAGCCGGTGCTGCGGCTGGAGCCCGATCGCGCGCACCCTCCCCGTCCTCGAAATCGACGGCCGACGCAAGGCCGACTCGCTCGCCATCGTCGCCTGGCTCGATGCCCTGCATCCCGAGCCCCCGCTCTATTCGCCGGATCCCCGGACGGCCGTGGCCCAGAAGAGTCTCGCGGAATGGTCCGACGGCTCCTTCGCCTGGTATTGGAATCGCTGGCGCGCCGCGCGCTATCCGCGCCCGGGCGACGAAGAGCCCCCCGACGAATCACCGCTCGCCCGTCTCTTCGAGCGCGTCGGCCGCCGCCTCGGCCGGAAGCCCCGCACGCGGGCGGATCAGCGCGAGCTCGAGGTCATCGCCGGGATCCAGGATCGTCTTTCGGATCTGGTCGGATTCCTCGGAACCCGCCCCTATTTCCACGCCCAGGAGCCGAGCATCGCCGATCTCTCGATCTACTCGATGTTGATCGTGCTCCAGGCCGGAGCCATCCCCGGCTGC
The DNA here is from genome assembly GCA_963169575.1 of Myxococcota bacterium. Taxonomy (GTDB): domain Bacteria; phylum Myxococcota_A; class UBA9160; order UBA9160; family UBA4427; genus UBA4427. The sequence continues at coordinate 583 of CAUJGH010000466.1, forward strand.
GAGGAGGCGATTGCCGAACGGCCGACGCTGACTGCGTTCGTCGATCGGATGGGTGCTCGCATTGCTGCGGTCGAGGCGCGATTCGAGCCCGAGGAGGAGACCGGTTAGGCGACGCCGGCGGAGGCGCGCTCAGATCCGATAGATCCGCTCGGCATTGCCGCTCAGCAATGCGCGCTGCTCGTCCAGCGAGAGCTCCGCGATCGCCTCCCGGAATACCCGCCACGGCGTGTCGTAGTCGATCATCAAGCGATCGACCGGGAAGTTGCTGCCGAACAGGCAGCGCGTGGGACCGAAGATCTCGAGCGTCTCACGCACGAGCCGCCGGCTCATGTCGCCGTTCCAGCCGCCCGCCGCCATGCCGAGGCCCGAGATCTTGATCGCGGCGTTCGGTCGCCGTGCGAGCAGCGAGAGCCCCTCGCGCCAGAGCACGAGCCCGGAATCGGATCGGTCGAAGGGCATCAGGGTGTGATTGACGATGAACTGTGTGTCGTCGTGGTCGCCGACGAGCTTCGCGGCGGCATTCGCCTGCCAGGGAAAGATCTGCAGATCGAACGAGAGGCCGTAGCGACGCAGCAGCGCGAACTGCGAGCAGAAGGTCGGATCGGCGAGCAGATCCTTCTTCTTCTCGAGCGGGCTCTTCGCCTCGCCCGCCCCGGCCCGCGGATCGAAGTTCAGCATCTGCCGGATCCCGCGCAGGTTGCGATGGGCCGCATGGCCTTCGAGCACGCGCTCGACCCCGCGTTCGGAGAGATCGGCGAAGGCGACGATCGCATGCGGGAAGCCGCCCGATGCGGGCGCGTCTGCGACCGATTGGAGCCAGGCCGTCTCGCGGACCGGATCCGCCTCGTCGTGCTCGGCCTGCACATGGACCGACTTCACGATCGCCTGACGCGCATGGTCCGCCCGAAAGTCCGAGACGAGATAGTCGCGGCAGAGCGCCTCGAACCCCGCAAACGGCGGCGGCTCGCTCCCCGGCATCAGCCAGGGATAGGAATTCGCCTCGAGATCCCAGAGATGATGATGCGCATCGACCGCAGGAAGCAGCACCCTGTCCGCCCTCGATCCCCCCGGTTGATCACCGGCGCCAAGACACCCGCTCCGTAGAAAGCCGCGCGAGCCCGTCCAGCGCGATGCCCGGCCCCTGGACCGCAGCCCCATCGCAAGGCCAGCGCCGTCGAAAGACGGCGCGATCGATGGTGTCCCCAACGGGGATCGAACCCGTGTTATCGGCTTGAAAGGCCGACGTCCTAACCGCTAGACGATGGGGACACGCTGGCGCCGCAGTATCGCAGAGGTCGCCGTCATCGCCACCCTCTTCGCGGCGGCCCTTCGCCGGCCCGCAGAAACCGATTTCCCGATCGGGGATTCAGCGCAGTGAGGGAGCGGTCGACCCGAGACCGGTCGCTAGACTCGCCCGATGTCCGACCGCAGCATCCAATCCGAGCGCGCCCTCAACATCTGGTCGAGCTTCCAGCGCAGCGTCAGCCCGCTCGCGCGGGGCGCGGCGATCATTCCCGCCCCCGAGCTCGACTTCGGCGAGATCGGGGGGCTGGCGGCGGCAAAGGAAGAGATCCTCACGTACGCCTACGCCCAGACGAGCCCCGAGATCTACGGACGCTGGGGGACCTTTCCGCCGAGCGCGATGCTGATGATCGGCCGGCGCGGCAGCGGCAAGGCGATGCTCGCCGAAGCGCTGGCGGCGCGGACGCAGACGGCGTTCGTGCGGGTGGACGTGCCGCGGATGGTGCTCGACGTGATCCATGGCGTCAGCAAGATCGGCGAGCTGATCCAGGGCTGGTCCGCGGCCCTCGAAGAGATGCCGCCCGTGACGGTCTTCTTCGACGAACTCCAATACGCGCAGGCCCACGACCTCTCGGCCCACCACGGTCAGCTCCCGGCCGGCCCCATCCTCGACTTCCTGTTCGAGCTGATCGACCGGACCCTGGCGGTGCCGCGCGCCCTCGTCGTCGGCGCGACGAGCTTCCCCGATACCCTGCCCCATGCCTTCGTGGCGCCGGGGCGCTTCGAACGCATCGTCGAGGTCAATCCGATCTTTCCCGAGGACGTGGTCTCGGCGCTCGAGATCCATGCGAAACAAGCGGAGGCCCGCGCCGGTCGCTCGCTCTTCGATCAGGTTCGCTGGCGGGCGGTGATCGGGACGACTGGCGATCCCTCGATCGGCGACTGGGTCCGGATGCTCCACGGCGTATTGCGTCGCAAGGCCCGGCTCGAGGCCGGCGGCGAGACGCCCGAGCCGGTCTCGGGCGAGGATTTCTCGCGCGAGCTCTCGCGCTTCCGTCAGGCGCATACGCGCATCCACATGGACGGCGGCAACTATTTATAGGGCCGCGGGCGCTTTATGAAGTGGGCCGCAGGCGCTCTCTGATCCGGGGCACGTCGGATGCCTTTCGGATGCCGTGCCAAGTGCGCCGGCCG
>CAUJGH010000467.1 GCA_963169575.1 Myxococcota bacterium
AGCGGCACGGGAGGAGATCGTCGGCGTGCGTGCCCAGCCGACGATCTGGCCCGAGTCGTTGATGTCCCAGGCTTCGCTCACGGTCCCGCCGAGCGTTCCGAGGTCGAAGACCTCGCCGTCGACCCAGCGGACCGCATGGCCGTAGTTCGTGATGCCCGGGAGGGTCGCCAATCCGACGACGACGTCGGCGTCATTGATGCCCCGGGCGATGCCGAAATTCCCGCCGAGCGTGGGGAGCTCGACCATCGTCAGGCCGTCCCACACGAATGCCTGATTCTCTCCGGCGGTATTGAGCGATTCGCCGACGACGGTGCCGGAGTCGCCGACGGCGAACGCCTGGCTGAAGCCGCCGCCCAGCGTACCGACTGGAACGGCCGCCGTGCCGTTCCAATAGGCGGCCTCGACGGAGAAGCCGCCCAGGATGACGTTCCCCGAGACGACTCCGCTCGAGTTGATACCCGAGACGAAGCTCATGTTATTCATGAGAGTCACTGTGTACAGGTCGACGGCCGTCGAGGTGGATGGCCCGAGCAGGAACGAGGCGAGCAAGAACGCGATCTGCCGACCGGAAAGCCATCGCCGAGTGGGATGCACGGTTGACCTCCTCGCGAGCGTTCGGGGAACGCTGCGCTCTTTTCCATGAATGTGGTCCAGTCCGCAGCCTTCGAATCTGACCATTGGGTGACCATTCCGTGTTGGGCGACGGGCTCGACGCCGCGAGCGTGTCGGGTGTGTCGAATCGGGAGCGACCGGCGCTCGGGTGCTCGCTGCTATACGTTGGTGTCGGCTCCCCACCGGGAGCCGACCGCATCGTTCCGGGGGCGACGTGTCCGACGCCTCGATCTATCGATTCGGAAGCTTCGAGCTCGATCTTCTCCGCAGGGAGCTCCGGACCGGCGGTGAGCGGGTGCCCCTGCAGCCGCGAATGTTCATGCTGCTCCATCATTTCGCGGCGAATCCCGCCCGGGCGATCTCGCGCGACGAGCTGTTGGCCGACGTCTGGTCGGGCGTCGTGGTGGCCGATGGCTCGTTGACGAAGGCCGTCCGCGGATTACGGACCACGCTGCGCCGCGACCCGTCCCTGCGCAATGCGATCGAGACGGTCCGCGGTCACGGGTATCGATTCTCCGCTGCCGTCGAGACGCTCGCGCCCGAGGCCCAGCGGGCCGGCCGGATGCCCAGGGGGGCGCCGCTGCTCGTCGGAAGAGAGGCGGAGCTGGCGCAGATCGAGGCGCTGGCAAACGGGGTCCGCCAGGGCGGCCGGGGCTTCCTACTGCTCGTCGGCGATCCGGGTACCGGCAAGACGGCGCTCGCGCGGCACGGTCTCGCGATCTCGGCCGCAGGGTTCCGCATCGGTGAGGGCCAATGCATCGAGGGATTCGGCGAGCAGTCTCCCTATCTCCCGGTCCTCGAGGCGCTCGTGAACTACTCCCGCGCGGACGGCGATCGGAGCCGGGCCCGGGTTCGAGAGATCATCGAGCGTGCGGCCCCGAGCTGGAAGGCCCACCTGCCCGTGCTCTTCCCCGAATCCGTCTCCGATGCACGCGAGCCCGGATCGGCGGTGCTGCCGATGGATCGACAGGCCCTCGATGCGCTCGAGATGATCGGATCGCAATGGCCCGCCGTCCTGTTCGTGGAGGACATCCATTGGGCCGATCAATCGACGCTCGTCCTGCTGAATGCGATCGCGCGACGCAGTGCGCCGTCCCGGCTGCTCACGATCTGCACGACCCGCAAGGCGGAGCTGAATGCGAACTCGCTTCTCGGCCGGCTCCACTCGGAGGTCTCGCGGAGCGCCGAGGGGCTCGTGCTCGAGACGAAACCGGTCGCCATCGACGCCGTGAGCCAGTACGCGATCTGGCGTCTCGAGCGCGAGGTAACCGCAGACGACGAGTCGACGAACGCGTTCGTCGACTGGCTGTACGCGAGAACCGGCGGCCATCCGCTCTTCATGACGCAGCTGCTCGATCATCTGGCATCGCTCGGTTTGTTGAATACCGCGTCGCCCGGCGGCTTTTCGACGAAACGGCTCGACGAGGCGGGGATTCCCGCGACCCTCGGCCAGCTCATCCGCGAATGGATGAAGCAGCTCGATCCGGTCGATCGCGGATTCCTCGAGGCCGCCAGCGCCGCCGGATTCCAGTTCGATCTCCGCCTGCCGCAGGCGGCGCTCGGCGTCGATGACGAGGTCGCCGAGTCGAGCGCCGACCGACTCTGTCAGGCGGGCTGGCTGCGTTTTCGGGATTTCGGGACCTGGGCCGAGGGAGGCCGCGGGGCGCGCTTCCGCTTCGAACACGTGCTGTTTCGCGAGGCCCTCTACGACGGCATTCCGCCGACCCGCCGCGCCCGTCTCCACGGCGCGATCGCGCTTCGGCTGGAGGCGGCGAATCCCGGCGATCCGACTCTCGCGAGCGAGCTCGCTGCCCATTTCGAGCTCGCCGGAGCGCTCGCGGAGGCGACCCGGAAACACGTCGAATCCGCCTCCTTCGCCGCGTCGATCCAATCGGCCGACGAAGCGCTGCACCACGCGGAACTCGCAATGCGCCGCCTCGACGTCCTCCCGAAGGCCGAGCGGACGGCCGCGGAGATCGATCTCCAGCTCGCGGTCGGAATCGCCTGGGCGGCGCGTTCGGGATTCGGAGACGATCGTGCAATGGAGGCCTATGCACGAGCGCAGCGGCTCGCGAACGAGACGGGAGACGTCGCCCGCGAGGTCGCGGCGATCTGGGGCATCGCCTCCTGCAACAAGATGCGCGGGGCGCTGCCGTCGACCCGGATGGATGGCGAGCGGCTCCTCGCCCTCGCCGAAGCGACGAACGAACATCGCTACCTCCTGCTCGCCCTCGACCTCCTCTGCAGCGTGGCGTTCTTCCAGGGGCGATTCGAGGACTGCATCGCCCTGAAACACCGCACCGACGTCGTGCCACTCGGCGATCCCGGTGATGCCCTGCTCGCCCGATCGCTCGAAGACGTGCGCGTGACCGCACAGCTCTACGGCGCGATCGCGCAGTGGCATCGGGGCGAAGAGGCGGTGACCGACGCATGGATTCGCGACGCAGTGGCCCGCGCCGAATCCTTCGGCCACCCCTATACGACCGCGACGGTCGCGGCCTTCGCGTCGATCTCCAGCTCGCTCTTCGGGGACCGGGAAGCGCAGCGACGCCATGCCGTCCGAGGCCGAGTCGTGTGCGAGAAGAACGGGATCGCGCTCTGGGGCGAGATCGCACGCTTCATGGAGATCCACGCGGAGCCGCCTTCGGACGAGACCCTCGCAGGCCTGCGCGCCGCGCTCCGGGAGATGTCCCGCTACGGCGGTCTCGGCGGAACGCTCTTCATCGAGATGCTCGCCGAGCGCGAGCTCGCGGCCGGCCGCTTCGAGGCCGCGGGAAGGCTCTGTCGCTCGGGCATCGAGCTCGCGCTGCGAACCTCCGAGCGCAATCACCTGCCGATGCTCTACGCCACCGCCGCCCGCCTCGAAGCGAACCCGACACAGCGCAAGCGATTGTTCGAGCGGGCCGCGGATTGCGCCCGGGAGCTGGGCTCCGTCGCGCTCGAGTCGCGGGTCGAGACGGCGCGCAGCGCGTTCTCCGACGGTCGGGGATGAGCCTGCCACCGGTCGGGCTCCGGCCGGGGAGCGCGTATCGCGCTGGCCTGCACTCGCTTCGAATGGCCCTGCCCCGACTCAGTCCGGGCGCAGCCTCTGCATGTCGGCCTGACGAGCGAGCAGGCGCCAGCCTCCGGCCTCCTCGATCCAGACGTGCAGGTGACGAGAGCGGATCCGCGTCGCCTCGCCGTCGAGTCGCACTTCGACGACGGAGTGGCCCGTCGTGACGACGAGGCCGTCCCGGCGGACCTGCTGACCGTCCTCCTCGACGATCCGATCGACCCGGGTCGCGCCCGAACGGAGATGGTC
>CAUJGH010000468.1 GCA_963169575.1 Myxococcota bacterium
CGGCCGCACGCTCGACGAGCTTCGCGAGCTCGCTCATCTGCTCGAATGCACCGTCAGTCATGGCATGCTCCGCCGCCGCTCTCCCGGCCCCGGACGATCCGGAACGCCGGCTCTTGCTCGATTGCGCGCTTCATCCCGGCCGACCCTGGGCGATCGCGGCCGCCACTTCGGCGAGATCGACGACGCGCTCGACGGCGCCGATCTCGAACGCCCGCTGCGGCATGCCGTAGACGACCGAGCTCGCCTCGTTCTGCCCCAGCGTATGCGCGCCCGCCGCGCGCATCTCCGCGAGGCCCTGCGCGCCGTCCGCACCCATCCCCGTCAGGATCACGCCGCAGGCGCTCGCCCGGGCCGCCCGGGCGACCGACTTGAAGAGCACGTCCACACTGGGCTTGTGTCCGCTCACGTTCGGTCCGTCCGCGAGCGCGACCGAGAACCTCGCCCCGCTGCGCACGAGCATCAGATGGCGATCGCCGGGAGCGACGAGCGCCCTGCCCGGCTCGACGAGATCGCCCTGCTCCGCTTCCTTGACCCGGATCCGACAGCGCTCGTCGAGCCAGCGCGCGAGAGCCGCCGTGAAGGTCGCCGGCATGTGCTGGACGACGACGATCCCGGGGCAGTCGGGCTCGAGACCCGAGAGGATCTGGTGCAGGGCCTGCGGTCCCCCGGTCGAAGTGCCGATCGCGACGACCCGAAATGGACGTGCAGGGGCGACGGCGAGCGGTGCCCGAGGAGGCGATGCGGGGGGTCGCGACCGAAGCGCGCGCTGGGACGAAGGCGACGACGTTCCGCTGGCCGCACCGGCAGCGGCGCGCAGGACGGTTCGGAAGGTCGCCGCCGTCTTCTCGATCTGGCCCGCGGCCGCTCGCTGCGGCTTCCCGAGGACGTCGAAGGCGCCTTCGGCGAGCGCGTCGAGCGCCAGCCGTGTCCCCCGATCCGCGACGCTCGAGCAGACGACGACCGGAATCGGATCGTTCGCCATCAGATGACGCAGGAACGTCAGCCCATCGATCCGCGGCAGCTGGAGATCGAGCAGGATGACGTCGGGCCGCTTCACTCGGATCTTCCGGATCGCGATCACCGGATCGGCCGCGACCTCGACCGTCAACCCGGACGCGTCCGGCAGCATGCGCGACATCAGCTCGCGCGTGACGGCGGAATCGTCGACCGCGAGGACGTGGATCGCACGGCTCTGGGGCGGGGCAAAGGCAGCCTGTGTCGTCACGCGTCGGGCCCTCCGCGCTCCGCCGCGGCGAGCTCGTCGCGACTCGGGACCAACGCATAGACGGTCGGGATCACGCATCGCACCCGATCCGATTCGCCCTGCAGACTCTCGGCATGCCCGAGCATCAGGAGCCCGTCTTCCGCGAGCAGGTCGAGAAAGCGATCGACCACGGCCATCCGCTCCCGGCGACCGAAATAGATCAGGACGTTCCGGCAGAGGATGAGGTCGAAGGGCTCCGGGAGCGCATAGCGTTTGCGATGCAGGTTGAAGCGTCCGAAGCGGATCCGGTTCCGGATCTCGTCGCGGATCCGGATGCTGCCGGACATCGCGCCCCGGCCGCGCAGCACGAAGCGGTCGCGGTAGGGCGCCGGGATGCTCGCGGCTCGCTCGATCGGATAGATCCCGCGTGCCGCGTGCTCGAGGGCGCGCATGGAGATGTCGCTCGCGAGGACCTCGAAACGCCAGGAGCGATCGTCCCGAAGGCCCCACTCGAGCGCCATCGCGAGCGAGTAGGGCTCCTCGCCCGTCGAGCAGCCCGCGCTCCAGATCCGCAAGCTGGCCGGGCGCTTGCCTTCAGCGAGCTCCCGCTTCCACCTCGGAAGCAGCATTCGCTCGATCAGGTCGAAATGCGCCGGCTCTCGGAAGAAGGAGGTCTCGTTCGTGGTCACGAGGTTCAACATCTGCTGACGCTCGGGACCCGTGTCGCGCGCCAGCATCAGGTAGTAGTCGTAATAGGTCTGGAGTCCGAGCTGCTGGAGCCGCCGCTTGAGCCGGCTCTCGACGAGCGCCTTCTTGGCGCTCGAGAGCGCGATCCCGCACTCCGCGCGAATGAACGAGGTCAGGAGCGCGAACTCCCGCTCGCGCAGGGGTCGAAGCGGCTGCGAGGAATGCCGTTCGATCACGACCGGCGCCGTCCCCTCGGCGCAGTCCCGACCGACCCGTCGGCCGGCGCGGGCCGCCCCTCCGTCCGCACCGACTTCGGCAGGCGAGCGCGGTTCCCCGGCTGGGCCGGCTGATCGTCGGCCTCCGGCCGCGCTTGCGCTCCGTCGCCGGCGCCCTCCTCCAGGAGCGCGTCGATGTCGTGGCCGAGCCCGTCCCGCGCGAGCGCGATCTCCGCCGCGGAGAGCAGGCTCTGTACCTCGAGGATCGGAACGAACGACTCGCCGATGCGTGCGAGCCCGACGAGATATTCGGGCGAGGCGGTGAGCCCGAACTCCGGCGTCTCTTCGATCTCCGACTGCGAGAGCTCGATGACCTCCCGGACCGAATCGGCGAGGATCCCGATCGTGCCGCCGTCGCGCGATCGCCCGGCGTCGAGGATGACGACGCAGGTCCGCTTCGAGACGGCCGTCGGCTCGGCGCCGAACTCGATCGCCAGATCGACGACCGGGACGGCGCTCCCGCGCAGATTGATGAGTCCGCGAATCGAGCGCGGCGCCATCGGGACCCGCGTCGCCGATTTGAACGAGATGATCTCCCGCAATTCCAGGATGCCGATCGCGTAGAGATCCTCGCCGACCTCGAATGTGAGGTACTGGCTGCGCTCGTCGATGGTGGCTGCCGCGCTCATCGAGTCTCCCTCAGACCTTCGTGTAGCTGCCGTCGGGGGCACCGGCGCGAATGACCGAGAATTCCTCCCAGTCGCCGTCGTCGACCGCGCCGCCCCGCGCCAGCATCCGCTCCGATTCGGCGACCGCATCGAGAGACGCGGGTCGGCGGGCGCGCGGGCCGGGCGATCCGTCGCGATCCCGGGTGCCCGCGTCGCTGCGGGCGCCGGTACGGAAGAATCCGATCGCCTGCTTCATCTGGACGGCCTGGACGGAGAGCTGGGCCGCGGTGCTCGAGAGCTCCTCTGCGGCCGCGGCGTTGCGCTGCGAGACCGCGTCGACCTGGGACATGGCGCGATTGATCTGGTCGACGCCCGAGGACTGCTCCCGCGACGCGGCCGCGACCTCCTGGACGAGCTCCGCCGTCCGCTGGATCGAGGGGAC
>CAUJGH010000469.1 GCA_963169575.1 Myxococcota bacterium
AGCCCTGCGGTACGACTGCCTGCATGTTCGAGGCGATATACCCGGGCGCGTTCATCTACCATTGCGGCGCCTCCTCGATGGCCGAGCACATCTCGCGCGGGATGTACGGCGTGATCATCGTCGACCCGAAGGACGGATTCACCTCCGCCTACCCCAAGCCGGATCGGGAATATGTCCTCGTGCAGGGCGATCTCTTTCGTGAAGGGACGGCCGCCGAGGATCTGCTCGATGGGAAGAACTGGATGGGCGCGCTGATCAATGGGAAGGTGTTCCACTACGATCCCGTCCACGATCCCAACGCAGGCAAGACCCTCCAGGCCAGCCCTGGAGAGCGCGTCCGCGTGTTCTACGTGAACGCCAACATCAACGACTCGGTCGCTCTTCATCCGATCGCGGGCATCTGGGACCGCGTGTACGACCACGGGAATCCCCGCAACGTGATGGAAGGCGTGCAGACCTATTTGATTCCGCCGGCTTCCGCGGCGACGTTCGATCTCGTGACGCCGGCGGACCGATCGAGCAACAATGCCATCGTCGATCACGCGATGAGCCGGGCGCTGCGCGGTGCGATCACGGTGCTGATGACCTCGAAGGATGCGGACCCGAAGCTGGGGCGGGGTGAGCAGATCATCCTGCGCTGATGGGGAGGCTCGAGCGCGTTCGCGAGCGCGGATGTGGAGTGACGGAATGCGAAGAATCGAACGTCTCGTGGCCGTGGGCGCGGCAGTCCTCTGCGCGCTCGCCGTGGTCGGGACGGGGTGCGAGCGCGCGAGCGGCGATGGGTCGGCGCGAGAAGCCGTCCTCTATCAATGCCCGATGCATCCGGAGGTCGTTTCGAGCGGGCCGGATCGATGTGGAATCTGCGGGATGGAATTGACGCCCGTGGAGTCCGAGCCGGCCGCGTCACGCAACGACGCAGCCGGCTCGGCGAGCCACGTCGGCTTCGGTGTGGATCCTCGGCGGGCGCAGACGATCGGTGTGACGACGGCGCAGTCGGCGTATCGAGATGTCCATAGGGAGATCCGCACGGCTGGGCGCGTCGCCTTCGACCCCGATCTCTACGCTGCGCTCGCGGACTACCACGACGTTCTCGCTGCATCGACCGAGCAAGGCGAGGGATCACGGCTGCTCGAGGAGAGGCGCGCGCTGGCGGTGCGTCTGAGGCTGCTCGGACTGTCGTTCGACCAGCTCGGCCGGATCTTCGATTCCGGCGTGATCGCCCAGAGTCTGCTGCTTCCGGGGCGGAGCGCGTGGGTCTACGCGCGCGTCTTCGAGAACGCCGAAGACTTGCGTGAGGGCCAGCGCGTGCGCGTGGCGGCGCCCGGTCGGCCGGGGCAGCTCTACACTGGAGAGCTCGTCACGATCGATCCCGACACCGGGACGCGCGGGGGGAGTGCGCGTGTGCGCGCGCTCGTCTCTACTCCCGGCGGTGGGCTACGTGCAGAGGCATTCGTTCGTCTCGTGATCGAGATTCCGCTGGGAAGGCGGCTGGTGGTCCCCGAGAACGCGTTGCTCGACACTGGCGTGCGGCAAATTCTCTTCGTCTACGACGAAGACGGCCGCTTCGAGCCACGCGAGGTCGTCGTCGGTGTCGAGGGCGACGGCCAAATCGAGATACTGGCCGGTCTGACCGCCGGCGAACGTGTCGTGACGGCCGCCAATTTCCTGATCGATTCGGAGTCGCGGTTTCGCGCTGCGGTCGCGGCCTACGGGACGCGTACGCCGGGCATCGCTTCCGGCGCAGCGGATCTATCGCGATCGAAACGACGACCCGAAGAGCCGGCCGGGCTCGAGCACGCAGCCGGAGGCGGACACGATCACGAGTCGGGCTCTTGATCCCTCGCATCGTCGCCTGGAGCGCTCGCCACCGCCTGCTCGTGATGTCGACGACGCTCATCGCACTTTTCTCCGCGGTATGGGCAGTCAGCCGACTCCCGCTGGATGCGATCCCGGATCTGTCCGACACACAGGTGATCGTCTTTTCACGCTGGGATCGCAGCCCGAACGTGATCGAGGATCAGGTGACGTTGCCGGTCGTGAGTGCGCTTCGCGGTGGGGCGCGGGTGAAGACCGTGCGTGGCGTTTCCGACTACGGGTATTCCTTCGTCTACGTACTGTTCGAGGACGGCACGGATCCCTATTGGGCCCGTTCAAGGGTCGCGGAGCAGCTCGCGAAGATCCTGCCCGGTCTTCCCGACGGCGTGAGGACGGAGCTCGGGCCCGACGCGACGAGCGTTGGTTGGGTCTATCAATACGCGCTTCGCGATGATTCGGGCGCGCACGATCTCGCGGCGTTGCGCGGCCTTCAGGACCGGCTGCTGCGGTACCGCCTGGAGGCCGTTCCCGGGGTGGCGGAGGTGGCCTCCATCGGCGGCGCCGTGCGTCAGTATCAGGTGAGCCTCGACCCGGATGCGCAGCTCGCGTACGGGGTTCCTCTCGCGCGCGTGGTCGAGGCCGTGCGCGCGGGCAATGACGAGCGGGGGGGACGGACGCTCGAGATCGCGGGCGCCGAGTTCATGATCCGGGGCCGGGGGAGCATCGAATCCGCCGACGACATCGAGAAGAGCGTGGTTGCGGATGGCGGGAAACTCGGCCGTCCGATCCTGATCGGGGATCTCGCTCGGGTTTCGTTGGGCCCGGGCCCGCGGCGCGGCGTCGCGGACCTCGATGGCGCGGGTGATACGGTGGGCGCCGTCGTCGTGATGCGCCAGGGCGAGAACGCGCTCGCGCTCATCGGTCGGATCGAACGGGCTCTCGACGAGATCCGGCCGTCGCTACCGGCGGGTGTCACGATCGTTCCGGTCTACGATCGTGCGCCGCTGATCCGCCGCTCGCTCTCTACGCTCTTTCGCGCGCTCGGCGAGGAGATGCTGATCGTCAGCGGCGTGATCCTGCTCTTCCTCTGGCACGCCCCTTCCGCGATCGGTCCGATCTGCACGATCCCGACAGCGGTGGTCCTCGCCTTCCTCCCGCTCTACGCGCTCGGTGTCGGGATCAACGTCATGTCGCTCGCGGGGATCGCGATTTCGATCGGGGTGCTCGTCGACGGGGCGATCGTCGAAGTCGAGAACGCCTACAAGCGCCTCCAGCAGTGGCAGGCGGGGGGAGGTCGAGGCGATTTCCATGCCGTGCGGCTCGCTGCGCTCCAGGAGGTGGCCCCCTCCGTCTTCTTTTCCCTGCTCGTGATTGCAGTCGGATTCCTCCCCCTCTTCGCGCTCGAAGGGCAGGAAGGCCGCATGTTCAGCCCGCTCGCCTGGTCGAAGACGCTCGCGATGGCGCTGGCCGCCGTGCTGGCCATAACGCTCGATCCCGCGCTGCGCATGACATTCGCGCGCATGGAGCCCTTTCGATTCCGGCCCCTGGCGTTCTGCCGTTTGTGGAACTGGCTCGCCGTCGGAAGCTATCGCCCGGAGGAGCAGCACCCGGTGAGCCGGATCCTCTTCCGCGCGTACGAGCCCGTCTGTCGTTTCGTCCTGAGACGTCCCCTCGCGACGATCGGCGTGGCGCTCGCGCTCACGCTCTCGACGGTTCCGCTCGCGCTCCGGCTCGGCTCCGAGTTCATGCCGCCCTTCGACGAAGGCACGCTCCTCTACATGCCGAGCACCCTTCCGGGCATCTCGGTGACCGAGGCGCAGCGTCTGATCAACGTGCAGGATCGCATCCTGAAGGAAGTTCCCGAGGTCGAGACCGTCTTCGGAAAGGCGGGCCGCTTCGACTCCTCGACGGATCCGGCGCCACTCTCCATGATCGAGACGACGATCGTGCTGAAGCCGAACGCGCAATGGAGGGAGAAGCCGCGCTGGTATTCGGCGGCTCCCGAATGGTCGAAGTCGCCGCTCCGCCTGATCTGGCCCGACCGGATCTCGCCCGAGGATCTGCGCGCGGATCTCGATTCTCGCCTTCGGCTCCCAGGCGTTCCCAACAACTGGACGATGCCGATCCGCGGGCGGATCGACATGCTCGCCACGGGCATCCGGACGCCGGTCGGCGTGAAAGTGCTGGGCCCCGACGTCGAAGGCATCGAGCGCATCGCCGAGCAGCTCGAGGGCCTCTTGCGCGAGCTGCCCGGAACGCGCAGCGTCGTCGCCGAGCGCTCGGCCGGCGGCTATTTCATCGACGTCGTTCCGAACCGCGACGCGCTCGCTTTCCATGGCGCTTCGGTCGCAGATCTCAATCGCGCCGTGGCGATCGCGATCGGGGGAGCGCCCGTCGCGGAGGTGATCGACGGCCGCGAGCGGATCGAGATCAGCGTCCGGTATCCGCGGGAGCGCAGGGAGCGGCCGAGCGACATCGCGAGCGTGCTCATTCCAGTCGTTTCGGGAGCCAACGTCGCGCTCGGAGAAGTCGCCGAGATCCGGCGTGTCGAGGGGGCCGGGATGATCCGGAACGAGGACGGCCGTCTCGCCGCCTACGTCCTGGTCGACGTCGAGGACCGCGACGTGGGCGGTTGGGTCGACGCAGCGAGAGCCGCCGTCGACGCGAAGTTCGAGCTGCCGCCGGGGTACTCCCTCGTCTGGAGCGGGCAGTACGAGAGCATGCAGCGGGTCGGGGATCGGCTGAGGAGCATCGTGCCGCTGGTGCTCGGCTCGATCGCCGTGCTGCTCTTCCTGAGCACCCGCTCGTTCGTCAAGGTGGGAATCGTGCTTCTGGCCGTCCCGTTCTCGCTCATCGGTGCCGTATGGCTCCTCCACGTGCTCGACTATCAGCTTTCGGTCGCGGTCTGGGTCGGCATGATCGCGCTGATGGGGCTCGATGCGGAGACAGGTGTCTTCATGCTGCTCTTCCTCGACCTCGCCGTCGACGCGCGGAAGCGGGAGGGGAATCTCCGTACCGTCGCCGATCTGAAGGATGCGATCGTCGAGGGCGCGGTGAAGCGGATCCGGCCCAAACTGATGACGGTGTTGGCCGCGATGCTCGGCTTGATGCCGCTGCTTTGGTCGACGGGCAGCGGGGCCGACACGATGAAGCGCGTCGCTGCGCCCATGGTCGGCGGTCTCGTCACGTCGTTTCTGCTCGAGCTCGTCGTCTACCCGGCGATCTACCTGCTCTGGAAGGGCGGGGATGTCCGGTCGGAGACGCCACCGGACGAGCCTCGACCGGCTCGGGTCGGTTCGTCCGTCCTCTCGATCGCGTCATGAAGCGACTCCGGATGCCATTCGTGCCCTGCTTCGCGAGGCCGAGGGGGCCGTAACATTCCCGAGCGCGAGATCCGAGCGAGCGCAGGCGGTACCGCCTTCAGCTCAGTTCTCGCTGATAGGTCGCGAGGTCGAAGTAGTCACGCCACCTCTTGATTCTGCCGCCCTCGAGCTCGAAGACGCCGGTGCAGGGAAGATTCACCGATCGAGTACCCGCCTTCGTTCGATCGATCCGCTCGACGATGACCAGGTCGCCTGCACATAGAAGATTTCGGATCTCCCACTCCGTCTCCGTCCAGGTCGTGATGAATCCCTTGATGAGCTTGCGCACGTCCTCGCGGCCCTGCTCGGGCTGCATCGGCATGTTGTGGTAGATGCCGTCCTCGGTGAAGAAATTCGCCAGCTCGTCCGCATCCAGACGCGACCAGGCTCGTACGAAGTTGCGGATGATGCGTTCGCTCTCGGTCATGGACTCTCCTTTGGGTGGGGGCATTCGGCGTTTGTTTCGTCGGATCGGTGCATTTCGTGCTGCCATCCGTGGGGCGCGAAGAGGATCTGCGTACCTTATATCGGGCGATCGCGGGTGAGGCGATGGCATTCGCGACCTGACGATCCATGCGTCTCGCCCATCGGCGGAGCGCCTCGCCCGGTCGGCGAAATCTTCATGACCTCGGATCCCTTCGTACGTACGCCAGTCGTCGAATCGCTGGGGGGGCACGGGTTGCGTGGGCCATCAAGTCCGTATGCTGCCGCGACTCGCGCGTCAGGATCGGGTGATCGGGCGACTCCGTCGAAGCGATGGGCCGTGGCGAAGGGTGTGACGACGACGGCGTCGCCGACTCTCGGGTTGCTCGTAGCCGCCGGAGACGCGACCCGAGCCCGGGGCCTGCGGTCCACCCTCGAGGTAGACGTAATGGGCTGCGTAGGAGTCCGGGTCGTTGCCCAGATCCGTCTGCTGGGCGAACGAGATCTTCTCGGAGCAGGATGTCGTGCCCACGAGATGCACGCCGGGGGTTTTCGATCCGAAGCGCCGGAAGGAAGTCTGGTCGTGGTGGGTCAGGTCGGCGAAACCAGAGGCGATGAGGGGCGGGCGGTGAGCGTAGGCGGCGTCGGGGAGGCCGCCGCGCGGATCGAAATCACGCCTCATGGGGGGCCGCGCTCGGCGAAGATCCGAATGACCTCCGATGAGTCGATGTGATGCGTTCGCAGCTCGCCGGCGCCGACTGCGGCGAGCAGCAGGTCGAAGGCATGGCGCGGTGTGGGATCGGGAGGAGTCTCGACGACCGCGCTGGTCGAAGGAAAGTTCGGCGAGTCGATCGAGCTCTGGGCGCTCGCGTTTCGGGCAGTGCAGACCAGCGGGAAGATCGCGGGACCGATCGCGCGAACCCGGTGCGCGCGGAGAGGTCGAGGCGGCCGGGCCGCGTGTGGGGAGACTCGGAGCGAGCTGCTCTTCTCGAACTGGAACTCCATCGGTGCGTACGCGTTCATGGCGGTACTCGAATGTGCGGACGCGAGACCTCGGATCTCGATCGGCCATTGGGTCCGTGCGCCGAAGAATCGAAAACGGGCAGAACGAGCGACGCGATCGAATTCGGGAAGTCGTTCGGGCCTGCTTCCGAGCAGGATCGCTCGAGCAGAATCGATCGCGCGGCGACGCGCCACCTGCATTCATTTCCTCATTCGAGGTATTTCATCAATCGCGTTCCGGCGGTCGAGACGTCGGCCTCGTGGGTCACTACGACGGTGGGGCTGTTTTCGATGTCCATGAAGCTCTCGAGGTCCGCCCAATGCAACTGGCCGGCCTCGGCTTCGCGATAGAAGGTCGATGTCTTCTCGAGACTCGCGAGGTCGGGCCAATGGTTTTCGGCGAGGCCGACGTAGGGGACTTCGCCCTGCAACAACATCAGACGGTTGCAGGTGATGTACGGATGATCCAGGAGATCGAAGCGCTCGGTGTGCTCGATCCAACGACTCAGAAATTCGTCCTTGGAGAGATGAGGTCGTTTTCGGATCAGGGTGAACGTGACGATCATCTTCGCTTCTCCTGCGTTCGTCTTCGACGCCCTGGACGATAGGTGCTGGAATCTCATTCGGCCCGGGCGTTCGTTGGATCTGGAGCCAGTGGAGCTGCGTGGCCGGGTGTCTCGCAGCGGGAATCGCGCGTGGTCGTCGGCCTCGGTCCGGTCTCGAATGCGCCGAGATTGCATGGTTCGATCGATTTCGGGCTGGCACGCAGATTGCTCATGCGACTCATGAACAACCAAGCGGGTGCCGTGCTTCCGGCGACGGTGTTCGCTGAGAGGAGTCACATGTCGAGCCTTTTGGATTCTGGGATCGCCTATGCACGGTTGCGGGTGGCGAAACGGGGAAGCCTCGCGTCGGGTCGGTCGCTCGCAGCAGGGATCTTGACGGCGATCGGCGTGATTGCGAGTTCTGGGGTGGCCCCTGCGGAGGAGGCGGTGGAGGCGGCGTGTCACGGCTTCCTGCCCGATTTCGGATGTGATCGGGAGGCGCGTCCGGCAGGCCACGTCGCACCGATGTCGATGCCCTATCTCTTCGAGGATCCGTACATCACCACGGAACTGAACCTCGTCGGCATCTACCACGGGTTCCCGTCCGATTCGGTCTTCGAAGGCGGCGACGCCGGCGTGATCGCGCTGCAGGCGCGCCTCGCGCTGACCGATCGCCTCGCGTTCATCGCGACGAGGGACGGCTACATGATCAACAGTCCGGACAATCCCTGGCTCAAGCAGGACGAGGGATTCATGGACATCTCGGCGGGCTTCAAATACGCGGTGATCGACGATCGCGCGCGCGGCATCATCGTCACGCCGAGCCTGCGCTTCGAGATTCCGGTCGGCAACTCGGACGTGCTGCAGGGCGACGGCGAAGGTGTCTTCATTCCCGCCGTGAGCTTCGGATGGGGCCCGAAGAACGTCCATCTGATCACGGACATCGGCGCCCAGCTTCCGATCGACAAGGATCGCGACAGCTCGTCGGTCTTCTACAACATCCATCTCGACCAGGCCTTCGAAGTCGATTTCATTCCGGGTGCGGACTACATCGTTCCCTTCATCGAGCTCAACGGCATGGTCTGGGTCGATTCCGGCGAGGGCAAGAAGTCGATCGACCTGAAGTCGCCGCCGGCTCCGGCGCAGCACGTCTCGCTGCGAACCGCGCAGGACATCCTCCACGGCGCGGGCGTCACGGCCGATCGCCGCCTTCGAGGGCGCGGACGTCGCGAACCTCGGCTCCTCGGGCATGGCGGGCGAGGATCTCGTCACCTTCGCGTGGGGTGTTCGCGTGCCCCTGCGCATCGGCGTCTCGATGGGCTTCTCGTACGAGCGGGCGCTCAGCCAGCGCAAGGACATCTTCGAGCAGCGGGCGACCTGGATGATCGACTACGTGTTCTGATCGTTCCCGGCGCTCCGAGGCGCCTCCGCGGAGTTCGTTGGCTCTGCGACGTGCCCGCGATCGAATCGTTCGAGGCGAAAGACGGCGGCGCGCGGCATCCCCGTCGGGACCGCGCGCCGCTTTCTTTCGCGAGCCGTCGCCCTAGACTCGCCGCATCGCGGGGAGGGCGGCGGATTGGACGAGCGAATCGTGGAAGGCCCGGTGAGTCGGCGACGAACGCGGCGGCCCTTCGGGCGCAAGGAAGCGCATCCGCACTTCTCGACGGGATCCGCAGAGGGATCCGCAAAAGGACCCGCGAAAGGATCCGCGATGCGATCGGCGTTGCGCGGCGCAGCGCTCGGCATCGCCGTGGCCTCCGCGTTCGGATGCGGATCGATGTGGCTCGCCTGCGATGCGGGGCGCCTGGACGAAAGCGCCGACCCGGGGCCCGAAGCCCGCTGGCCGCATCATGGCGGCGATCGGGGCGGCATGCGCCATTCCGCCGCGACCCAGATCTCGAAGGCGAACGTCGACCGGCTCGAGGTCGCCTGGGTCCATCACAGCGGCGACGTCTCGGACGGCAGCGACGGGACCAGCCGGACCTCCTTCAACGCGACACCGCTGCTCGTCGGCGACGCGCTCGTCTACTGCACCCCCATGAATCGCGTCGTCGCCGTCGATGCGCAGACGGGCGAGCAGCGTTGGGCCTACGACCCGGAGCAGCGCCAGACGAAGCTCCCCGATCCCCATAGCCGCGTCTGCCGGGGCGTCGCCTACTGGGAGGCGGATGCGGCCGAGGAGCGCGAGGGGCCCTGCGGTCGCCGGATCTTCACGGCGACGCTCGATGCGGAGCTGATCGCGATCGATGCGGCGAACGGGCGCGTCTGCGACGGATTCGGCGCCGCGGGGCGCGTCGATCTGCGCGCCGGGATGGGGCCGATCGAAGATTGGGCCTACTACGTGACCTCGCCGCCGACGACGCTGAACGACACGGTCGTGGTCGGGGGCATGGTCTACGACAACCTCCGGCGGGAGGCGCCGCCGGGCGTCGTCCGCGGCTACGACGCGCGCACGGGCGAGCGGCGCTGGGCCTTCGATCCGGTACCGCCCGACTACGCGGGGCCGCCGCCCGCCGAGGGCAGCGAGTTCGTCGCGGGCACCGCCAACAGCTGGTCGATCGCCTCCGCCGACGAAGCGCTCGATCTCGTCTACGTCCCGATGGGCAACGCCGCTACCGACTACTTCGCCGCCTCCCGGCTCGGCCTCGACCATTATTCGAGCTCGGTCGTCGCGCTGCGCGGCGCGACGGGGGAGCTCGTATGGCACTACCGGATGGTGAACAACGACGTCTGGGACTTCGATACGGCTTCCCAGCCCGTGCTCTTCGATTTCGAAGCCGCGGGCGGCGAGCAGATTCCCGCGCTGGCCCAGGCCACGAAGATGGGCCACGTCTTTCTGCTCGATCGCCGCAGCGGCCGGCCGATCCACGGCCACCGCGAGATGCCCGTCGCGACCGATGGCGTCCTCGGCGAGATCCTCGCGCCGACGCAGCCGGCCCCGACCTTCGTCCCGCCCCTCCATCCGGACACGCTGACCCCCGACGACGCCTTCGGCTTCACCTTCTGGGATCGCGGCCGCTGCCGCGAGGCGCTCGCGAAATACCGCTACGACGGCATCTTCACGCCGCCGACCGAAGCGGGCAGCATCCAATTCCCCCAGAACCCCGGCGGAATGAACTGTGGCAGCGTCGCGATCGATCCCGAACGCAGGCTCCTCGTCACGAATCTGATGCGGATGGCGAACGGCATCCAGCTGATCCCGCGCGCCGACTACGATGCGATGCCCGACAAGGCGTCGCACTGGCCTTTCCAGCTCCAGCCGATGCACGGCACGCCCTACGCAATGCGGAACTTCCCGATCCTCTCGCCCTTCGGCGCGCCCTGCTCGCCGCCGCCCTGGGGCACGATCGTCGCGGTCGATCTCGCGACGGGCCGGATCGCCTGGGAGAAGCCGCTCGGGACGATTCGCGACCAGGCGCCGTTCCCGATCTGGCTCTGGCCCGGGTTCGCGAAGCTGGGCGCGCCGAACCTGGGCGGTCCGATCGTCACCGCGAGCGGTCTCGTCTTCATCGCCGCGACCACGGATCGCTACCTGCGCGCCTTCGACTCCGAGACGGGCGAGGAACTCTGGCGCCATCGGCTCCCGTTCACGGGCAACGCGACGCCGATGACCTATCGCCTGGGGCCGGACGGTCGGCAGTTCGTCGTGATCGCGTCGGGCGGTCACGTCTGGTCGGAGCCCGGCGACGCGTTGATGGCCTTCGCGCTGCCGCGCTGAGGCGCCGGGGCACGCGGGCGGACTGCGGCGATTCCCGCTGCCATGTCGCGGAGCGCTGCGCTTCGCGAAGCGAGGCGATCAGCCCTGCGGCGGATCGCTGATGCGCCTCGGATCGACGCGCAGCGGCCGCTCGTAGGAGGGGTCGCTGCGGTCGCGGGCGGGCGGGCCGGCCCCCTGCATGCGCGCGGCCAGCTCGGGCGGGAGCGCGTAGTCGCCCGGGACACCCTGCCAGTCGTAGAGGCATTTGCGCTGGGCGATCGCCCAGCGACCGTCGCGGCGCTCCATCCGGTCGACATAGCGGCCGCCGCCGAGGGAGAGGGGCGGACCCTCGCGATTCATGGCGGCGAAGAGCCAGTAGGTCTCGCAGTGGGCGGTATCGCCGGCGAGCTCGCAGCTGTGGTTCGTGATGATGTGCTGGGTCGCGCTCTGGCGACTCGCGTGGAACGCCGAGAAATGGTCGGCGAAGGCTTCGGGGCCGCCCACGAAGATGCCGTGGTCGTCGATCGCGTCGGGGTGATAGGCGGAGAGGATCAGCTCCCGGTCGAGGCGATCGACCCCGCGGCAGTAGCGGACGATCACGTCGTGGATCGCCTGCCGGTCGATCAGCTCGCGGATCTGGCGTTCGAGCAGCGCATCCAGCATGTCGATCCTCCGTTTCGATCGGGCCGTCATGCTAGCGTCGGTTCGGAAACGCGGTCCGAGGAGAGGAGAAGGCATGCGCCGGGAGATCTTCAGCGAGGAGCACGAGCTGTTCCGTTCCCAGTTCCGCCGCTTCGTCGAGGCCGAGGTCGCTCCGAACGTCGCCGCCTGGAACGAGGCCGGCATCGTGCCGCGGGCGATCTGGAAGCGGATGGGGGAAGAGGGCTATCTCGGCGCCAACATGCCCGAGGAGGTCGGCGGAGCCGGCGGCGACTTCCTCTACGACGCCATCATCATGGAAGAGCTCGGGTACGCGCGGGCGCATTGCCTGCAGGCATCGCTGCATACCGACATCTGTCTACCCTATCTCGCGAGCTACGGCAGCGAAGAGCAGAAGCGCAGGTTCCTCGCGCCGGCGATCGCCGGCGAATGTCTCGTCGCGATCGCGATGACGGAGCCGTCGGCGGGCTCGGACCTCGCGGCCGTGCGCACGACGGCGATCCGCGACGGCGACCACTACGTCGTGAACGGCGCCAAGACCTTCATCTCGAACGGCCAGAACGCCCATCTCGTCATCGTCGTCGCCAAGACCGATCCGGCGAAGCGCCACGACGGCATCAGCCTGATCCTGGTCGAAGAGGGGACGCCCGGCTTCGAGCGCGGACGCAACCTCGAGAAGATCGGCCTGCGCGGTCAGGATACGAGCGAGCTGTTCTTCCGCGATTGCCGCGTTCCGGCCTCGAACCTGCTCGGCCAGGAAGGGCAGGGCTTCAAGATGTTGATGGAGAAGCTCCAGCAGGAGCGTCTCTGCATCGCCGTCGGCTGCATGGCTTCGATCCGGCGCTCGCTCGACGACACGATCGCCTACGTCAAGGAGCGGCAGGCGTTCGGCAAGCCGATCGCTGCGTTCCAGAACACGCAGTTCAAGCTCGCCGAGCTGGAGACGGAGTACGAGATCGGCCAGGCCTTCACCGACAAGCTGCTCGCCGCCCACGTCCGGGGCGAAGAGCTCGTCAAGGAGGTCTCGATGGGGAAATGGTGGACGTCGGATCTCCAGAAGCGGGTCGCCGCGGAATGCCTGCAGCTCTTCGGGGGCTACGGGTTCATGAGCGAGTACCCGATCTCGCAGGACTATCAGGACGCGGCCGTTCAGTCGATCTACGCGGGGAGCAACGAGATCATGAAGGTCATCATCGCGAAGCGCATGGGACTGGGGTAGGCGGGGCGCGCGCTGGGGAGAGCGGGCGCCGTGCCCCGTGCTCCGGCCGAGGGGGGGGGGGGGGGGGGGGGGGGGGCGGGGGGGGGGGGGGCGCGGGGCGGGCGGCGGCCGGGGGGGGGGGCCGGCCGGAGAACACCGCCCCCCCCCCC